>JAZODZ010000586.1:0-3182 GCA_045597285.1 Myxococcota bacterium | reverse complement strand
CAACGTTTCATCGCAGTCTTTAGCGTTTGTATTTGTCGTTCCAATTCCTGATACAACCGATATGCCGCATCAGTACGTTCATCGCAACAAATATCTGGATAAATTTCACGCAGATTCAGCCATTTAAGATATCTACATATTCCTGCATAAAATTGGTATAAATTGGTCTGCGGCAATGAATATCTATTTGCTGTCGTTGTTATCCACGCACCACATACATCTTCAACCACTCGCTTTGATTTATCGACTTGATGGTTGCGGATCGGAGCGGCAAAGATGGCCCCAGTTTCTCCTTTCCCCTCGTCATTCATAGAGAGCTCAAACATCACCACCATCGGATGCTGCAATTGTTTGAACAACAGTTCTGCAATCGGTAATATTTGTTCCTTCGATACCGCATTAGCCGAATTTTCGTCATGATATAAAATGACCTGTACGACCAATATTTCCTCATAGATACGGTCTTTGTCCGAATATGCTGGTATACCAATTGTCTCAGGGCGAAGATTGGCAATAACAGCCATCTTTTCGACAGGCTCGAGAATGGTTTGTGCCTGTGTGGGGTTATCAGATTCTTTATAGATCTTTTCCTTGGTGATGCGCAGTGGTTTCTGTAAGAAACAACGCTCCGGCAACTGGAATAAATCCATAATTGATTGTGTCAATGATATATCATTCATCTGTACACCACATAACACATAACTTCAAAATCAGCATTGGCATGGCGGTTCAAGCCGATGCGTGTTGCTTCCGGTTTAAAGAGCTGGTCAATCGTTTCTGACTCAACCTGTCCAAGAATGTGTTGTATCGCCGCATCCAGCAGTTCCCCGAGTGGCTCAAAATCTTTGCATGTTGCCTCGCTATTCTTCAGGTTCCCGATACAAGACTCACATATTGTATGATACTGGGCGCATGTGGTTCGCAATAGATCAAGAATATATCGACTGTTTTTATACGAACACAATGGCGTTCCATCTGGGCCAACCATAATAGGAATATAGGGTGCAAGCGGATTCGCAGTGGATGTATTTTGCGGATCTGATTCAACAGATTTAAGAATAAACAACACAGCGCCCGCTGGAACTTTTTCATTGGCGGGAGAAACCGCAAATATCCCCGCTGGCATACGCTCAAGCAGCTCTTTTCGGGAGTTCAACAAACGAATCAAGTCGGCTCGATAATCATTGAATGTAACATCCGTAATCGAAATACCGCCACGTATTTCCTCAAGGTCAACCACTTCTTTCTGCAGACGTTCAAGCTGTTTGCGTCGATAATCGCGTGCATTGACTTCATCATCGGTTTCTTCCGACTTTTTATTGTCAATCACTGTACCTTTTTCGTTTGCGCCAGTAATATTGACGAGCTCCATACGCGCTTTCACACGACGACTCAGATTGAGATAGGCATCGAGATTACTGGTTGGCCAAAAACTGACCAATTGTATCTTTTCATTTTTCGAACCGATTCGATCAATTCGCCCAAACCGTTGTATAATACGTACAGGATTCCAATGAATATCGTAATTCACAAGATAATCGCAATCCTGCAAATTCTGGCCTTCAGAGATGCAATCTGTTGCGACGAGGATATCGATTTCCGGGCAATTCTCATCCTCGATCAATATTTTTCTGTCCATCGAATGCGGTGAAAAATGCGTCAAAATCGAATGAAAATCAGTTGCAGGTAATACTTTTTGTACAGAATCTGGCAATTGTATATTTGATGTTGGCTTAACTCCTTTCTTTTTGCTCGATCCTGTCACCAAACCTGTATATATCCCGCGCTTGATAAATTTCTGCGAAAGATATTCATATATCGATCTTGCAGTGTCTGCAAACGCTGTAAATACGATGACTTTTTTGTTTCCGGGATTCGGATTACCTGTTTCTATCTTTCTTTCAATCAGATCGACAAGTTTATGCAACTTAATATCATTTTCCGGTTCACAATCCTTGATCTGTTCGCCAATTTGCCCAAGTGTTTGAAGATCTTTTTCGAGCAGGGGCACCCAACGAAAACGGTCGATATCGCCGAGATTGATTTGTACTTTTTTTCCTTTATTCTGTTGCAGAACAATAGCCATTTCTGCGATTTCCGAATCGTCCAGCATTTCCTCGACGTCTTCGTCATCCAGCCCAATATCTTCAAATGCGTCGTCCAAGTCATCGAGATTGGTGCTTTGCCTTCCACGATGTGATTTATTCTCGTACTCTTTAATCTTTGAAAGCACGCTTTCGATCTTTCGGGTCAAGCTGTCAATGGTTTCACGAAATGAAAACGCACTGCTTTCGAGGCGTTTCAGTAACATGCTCAGAATAAGCTTGATCGTCGTGCGTTCACGCCCAGCCACAGTAAAGCTTGTGTTGCCAATTTTTTCAAAATACTCGCTGTATTCAGGTTTATTCTGTGCATCAACTCGCAAATAGCTTAGCGGCGCATAAATGGCCATATTTAAATCGAGAATGAGTTCATTGAGAGCAGTAATATCGATATCGCGATTGTTGCCTGTAAAATAGTTTTCAGGAGTAATATTCTTGGGTTCCAGGCGTTCTGGGAATTTTCCGATTTTATCGATGGAATCGCTGTAAAATTCTACGACATGCCTTCGCGAACGCGCAATGGTCATGGTATCTAATAATTTAAAATAGTTCGGATCCATCTGATCGATAAAATTCTGAATCGTCCTTTCTTTTTCAGGCAATTTTGACCACTTTTTGAAATCGCGGTCAGCACTTTTACGCAATTTTTCAAGCGATGGAATCGACAAATCTACAAATGCTGCATCGTTATCACCTGTAATGAGGCGCAACTGACTTTCAAGGTCCTTAATACTGTTATTAACAGGTGTGGCCGACAGCATCAAGATACGCGTTTTTCCGCCGTTTTTAACGACATCTTCGAGCAGCTTTTGATATCGTGTTATACGAAAATCGGCAGTTTTTCCCGTTCTGAAATTATGACTTTCATCAATCACCACGAGCGCATACTCGCTCCAATTTATCTTCGCCAGATCGATATCACCGGATTTTCCACGCATTCTCGACAGATCTGTATGATTCAAAACATCGTAATGTAAATTATCTCCAGCAATCGGATTATTTTTCGCATTCTGCTTAAATGATTTCCAACTCTCGCTCAACTTTTTCGGGGTGAGTACGAGCACTCGCATATTCAATAGT
>JAZODZ010000585.1:0-6376 GCA_045597285.1 Myxococcota bacterium | reverse complement strand
GACATAGATCCCCTAGGAAACAGGGTTTCCTCTCTCTCCCATTCCCGCCCGCCAGCCGCCGCCTAGCCCAACAAACGTGCGGCCTGGCACACCACTCCCTTTCCGCGTTCAAGCCGCGTAAAAAATGAGTGTCCAGAATGTGCCTGGCGAGTGCAACCCGCAATCATCTGTATCCGCGTCCGGACACAGCGATCGCGTTCCCTGACCAGGGGGCAGGCCGCACGATATGACGGTCAATACTTAAACCATTATGTGAAGCCAGATGCGTACATTTTTTCCTCCTCATGTCGAGTGATGCGCCAATGCATACACACAAGATGATGACAAAAAATGAATTTTGTGACACTTGGAGGTCATTTTTTTTGATTTTTTTTATTGAGGGCTGAATAGTAACATCCTCCTCGAATTCGTACCTCCCTTTGATAATAGGAATTAAATCGACATGAATGACCGTTTTGAACGGAATGATAGCTATAATCCGCTTTTCGATGCCCATGTGGAATCGCGTCCCGATGATGACGACAGTCTCATTTTGACGTGGGCATATCGAGGATCCGATCCCGAATCGTTTGCCCGTGACATCGCTGTCGAACAGAGCATAGAATTTCCCGCGCCCTATGTTCGGAGCCGCGAAATTCTCGATAACGTCATTCCCCGGATTCTTTCGATCGAGTCGGACGAGGGATTTGCACGCATTCGTATGTCTTTCAATCCCGAGATTGCCCGTCCCGATTTCGTGCAGCTGCTGAATGTCCTGTTTGGCAATGTCAGCATGAAAGACGATGTGAAGCTTATCGACATCCAATTTCCCCTTTGTCTGACGCATAACCGTGGGCCTCGTTTTGGCGTCGACGGAATTAGGCAACTTACCCATGCCACGCCAGGTTCCCCGGTACTCGCTTCGGCCCTGAAGCCGATGGGGCTTTCTGTACGTGCATTTTGTACTGTGGCAACGAGGTTTGTCGAAATGGGAATGCACATCATCAAGGACGATCACGGGCTGTCAAATCAGGCGTATGCGCCGTTCGAGGAACGCGTCCGCGATGTCAGTGAAGCCGTTGCCCTGGCGAATGAAAAATATGGCCGTTCATGCCTTTATGCGCCCAATATCAGCGGCCCTGTCGATGAAATTTTTGATCGCGCACGGTTTGCGAAAGAATGCGGGGCTGGGGCCCTGATGGTCGCGCCGGGACTGATGGGGTATGATGTCATTCGGGCGCTTCGCGATGCTGATCTGGGACTGCCGGTGCTTTCGCATCCGTCATTTTTGGGCATGTGTGCGCTCAATCCCTTGCAAGGAATGACGCACGCGATCGCGTTTGGGACGCTCAACCGGCTTGCCGGTGCCGATGTCATTATATTCCCGAATCACGGCGGTCGGTTTGCCTTTTCCAAAACCGCATGCCAGTCTATCTTTGATGCTTCACTTGGCGATTCTTTGGACGTCCTGCCGTCGCTGCCGGCCCCGGCCGGGGGCATGAAAGTCAACAATATCGAACAAATTGCCCGGGATTATGGCACGGCAGAGTTTGTGGCGTTGATCGGGGGCGACATGTACCGCCAGTGGGCTGAAAACACGTCGCTTGAGTAATTCGACCGGGGCGCATGATGCAGTGCCCGGGCGTATGCAATAGCCCGGGCGGCCTGCCGTATGCGCCAGCATAGGCAGGCCACACACGAAAAACGCCCAAAAACAAAAAAACTTAGTAAAGACGTTTCATGGAACGTCTCTCACAGCTACACAAAAAAGTAGGCGTCAGGCCGCGTCCGAAATCGAAATGAAATCGCCGAGGTGCACGACGGCGATATGGAAGGGCGACAGTTTTTCGTTGATACTGCTTTGCCACACATCGAAATCGACATCGGGAAACTCGTCGTCGACCTGACGCGACGCCTGATGCAGGAGATTGATGATGTTGCGGTTCTGGACGTTGGAAACCTGCTGCAGGGACGAAAGCCATTCCGCTTGAGAACCGGGTAGATGGACGATGACGCCAGCGTGACGGAGAATATTCATGAGCTCATCGCGTGCATTTTCGAGGGTTTGAAGCTCGGAATTGACCTCGGCAAGGATGCTCTTGCGATCCTGGAACCAGCTGTCAATCGTATCGCGGATGGTCTGGTTGCTGCCGCAAAGTGGATAAAACTCGTCTTTAAGGGGAGCCTGCATTTCTTCGCTGACCGGATAATGGATTTCCGGCTTTGCGGGCTTGAGATGCGAAAAATACTGCTCGAGCAGGCTCTTCTCGTCTTCATCGTCGTCGTCCAAATGCGGCACATTGAGCTGCACCCCGATGCGTTCGAGACCATCGAGGGCCAGGTTGTGTGCGCTTTTGCTCAGCTGTCTGAATATTCCCATGATCGATGCCTCTATGGTGTGTTGTCCGGTTTTTGTGCGGATGAAAACTGCCGCCTGATTTTTTCCTGCTTTCGTCGGCGAATCAGGCGGATGGCAAGCATGAATAGCAGAACCGTGGCCGGAATGCCCAGAACATTTATCCAAATTATCCGTTTTCGGACATCCGGGTCGGGAACCTGGAGCATTTGCGGCAGGCTGCGGTTGCGGATTTCAATAAGCTCGGAATCCTGGACGAGCCATTCCGATGCATTGACGAACAGATGGACGCCAAACCTCGCGAATTGGGCGTTGAAGCCTGTGATTCTGTTTTCAAACAGAAATTCGCCGTCGGGAACGACGAGATAACGGACGGACTGTGCCGAAGGAATGAATGCCGTGGGATCGGCGTTGGCCGGCAAGGCTTGCTCAAACGCTGATTTTTGGGGGATTTGCAGAACCGCGATGAGATCGTGAGGGCCTGCGATTTCGGTCGTCCTCGGCGTTTGCAGGGCATCGATATAGATGTCGCCGCCGGACGGGCGCGTGACGGATTCTGGGGCGCTTTTGGCCAGAATGTGCAGATGTCCGCCCTGTTTTGCAATCGCATCCCGGTCGATTTTGAGCGTGCCCGAAAAGGGCAGGACGATGGCCGAAAGGTTCTGTGTTATCGGGTGTGTCCTGTCCAGGTCGGTGACAATCGGGAGCGCCGGCAGGGAGACCTGGATGGTCTCGTCTTCGGTAAACTGGGTTCCCACGAGGTTGTGGGTACGGTCGAGCAGGAGGTCTGAATTGAGTTGTATGCCGGTGTTTTTGAGCAGTTCGTTCAGTTTGGCGTCGACGTTAATGCGAGGCTGGTCGGGCTGGAGGTAGTCGCCCTGAGTCGGGCTTTGCAGAATCGATATCGCCGTTCCCTGAAATGAAGCCTGTTCGATGGCATATCGGGCGCATTCTGTCAGGGGTTCCTGAATGTTGAGGATGACGAGTTCATCCGGCCTCGGGGAGAGCGTGCATTTTTCGTCGACCTGGGTTTTGTCGACGCGGACGCGCTTGCCGAAGACTTCGTCGAAAACGCTGCCCATGGTCTGCTGAAGAATTGGCGATTCGGCAAGGCCGCCGAAACCGGTCAGGACGGCAATCGTCTTTTGTGACGGCGAAGTCAGGTTGACGATGGATTTGGCGATCAGATACTCGAGGTTGTCGCCGGCCCGGAGTTCGGGCAGTGTTTCGGCGGCATCGCGGTAGATCACGGTCAGGCCCTTGAACACGAGGCGCATGGAACGCTGGTTCTCGTCTTTCTGCGAGACGGCGACGCGGCGCAGGCCAAATCCTTTCGCGATTTCTTCATCGGCCTGGCTTTCGGGCTCGATGATTTCGAACGTCAGTTTGCCGTGCGAGGACGCTTCAAATTCCGAAAGGATATCGCGTGTGTTCTGATAAAGCGTGTTGTCGGGGGCCGGAAGGTCCCGCGAAAGAAAGACCTTGACCTTGATGGGGCTGTCGAGCCTGTCGAGAAGGCGCGTCGTCGCCGGGCTGAGCGTGAACTGCCCGTCGGCTGTCAGATCCCAGCGAGCAGTGGTCGCCTGCGAAAAAATGACGTTCAGAATGATGAGAACCGCCATGAGCAGCACGATCAAAATCGCGGAATTCTTCAGATATTCGTTTCGTGTGATGGCTGACATGGCGGCCTAAAAACGGGCTTCGAAGGCAATCCCGGCCCCGTCCGGAAGAATGAGGGGGGCTGCGGCGTGCGTTGGCGGCGTTTTGGTCGGGGATTGCCAGATAATCGGGGCCGGCTCGTGGATGATGAGCGCATGGATGACGCTGGCGAGGTAGCTCGTGCCTAACAGGGCAATCCCAACGATTTGCGTGGTCTGCCAATGCTTGGCGTGTTTGTAATTCTCGGCTGTGAACTTGTAGTTGTCGCCGCGGTAATGCTCGACCATCGCTCCGCCGAGGATCGACATGAGTATGCCCGCAATCTGTGTCGAGGCGTAAACCGAACCCCATGCCGGCTTGTGCATCTGGAAAACCCCGGCACCGCACGGAAGGAAGTTAATCCAGTAGGGGCGCTGTTCGATTTCGCCCGGAACGAAGAGCGTTTCGACGACGGAGGCATGCGAGGCCTCGTTGCGCAGCGAATCCAGCTCCGAGGCATGTTCGGCGCGGAGCTTCTCAATGCGCTGGGTGCTTTCACCCGGCAGGATGATGATGGCACCGAGCGGATCGTAATCGGGATCGGTACGGAGAACGTCGAGGAACAGCGTGTCGGCCATCGACGCGTTGCCGAGTTCGAGATGCGACACGGCGAGCAGCAGGTAGATTTCGATGACGGTATCGGGGGAATCGACGCACTGGAGATTTTCGTATATCGGGCGAAGCGTGTCGATGACGGTCTGGTAATGCCGTTTCGTGTAGGCCGTTTCGGCGCGGCGCATGATGGCGTTCGGATAGATGATGTTTTCTTCGCAGGCGGCCAGCTCTTCGCGTGTCAGAACCGGCTGTCTCGGTGCAATATCCGCCGAGTCCGCTGCCGAGGGTTCATCCATCACGTCGTTGACTTCGGTTTCAGGGGCTGTCACCTCGAGGGCGGCATCATCCGATTCAGTGGCTGTGACCGCTAGGCCGGCATCATCCGACGGCAGATCCTGGGCTATGGCCGGCAAGGGGCTTAGTAGGGCTGCAATACATATCGCTGAATATCGGAGATTCATCTTAAAACTCGTCTTCTGAGCCGACATCGTCAATGGGTTCGTCAGATGGGACGGACAGCTGGCGCATCATCCAGTCCTGGGCGTTGCTTTCTTCTTGCAGGGGGGCAGTCGTCACTGGCTGCGTGCCCGACAAAAATACCTCTTTGCGGCGATTTTTTTCTGTGGCGGGCAGAAGCCCTGTCGCCGCGTCAACCTCCAACTGTATCACAGAATCGGGCTTGACAAAACTCTCCTCTGGCAAATCCCGGTGATATTCTCCCATAAAATCTGCAAAGATTGGTGCCGCAGTGGACGAACCGCCTTCGCCTTTGCCCAGCGTGACGGGATCGTCGTATCCGATGTACACGCCGCAGGCCAGTCTGGTCGTGAAGCCGACAAACCAGGCGTCTTTTGTCGAGTTCGTCGTTCCCGTTTTGCCGGCGACGTCGCGTTTCCATTTGCCGAGGTGCTTGCGTGCCGTGCCTTCGGTTGCCACGGATTTGAGCATCGACGAAAGGACGTAGGCGACATCCGGATCGATTGCCCGATGGCTTTCCTGCGGATGAAGCGGAATCGTCTGGCCTGCTCGCCGGATTTCCTTGATGAAGCGCGGCGACTTGTACTGACCGCCCGCGGCAATCGTCGCGTAAGCGTTCGTCACGTCGAGCACGTTCATGCTCGAACTCCCGAGCGCCAGCGTGTAATTCTCGACGAGTGGCGAGTTGATCCCGAATTTTCGCACGAAGGCGATGGTCTTGTCGATGCCCGTGCGTTCCAGGACGTCGACCGCGATCGTGTTCCTGGACTGCGCCAGCGCGGCCCGGACTGTCATCGGTCCCTTGAATTTGTTGTCGCTGTTTTTGGCCGACCACGGCTTTTTCTGCCCCGGGATGTGAAAAACTTTCGGCGCATCGTCGATGATCGTCGTCGGCGTGATGACGCGTGCCTCGAGTGCCGCGCCGTAAACAAATGTCTTGAATGACGAACCCGTCTGCCGCATGGCCTGCGTGGCGCGGTTGAAAACGGAATCCTTGTAGCTGTAGCCTCCGACGAGCGCCACGACGTCGTGCGTGGCCGGATCAATCGCAATCATCCCGCCGTTGGGGCCGCTTGGAATATGGATCTTCTGCGGGATGCCTTTCGCGTCGAGATCGTCGATCTGGATGAACCACGTCTGTCCCACTTTGAATGTCTCGTCGATGGGCCCTTCTTTTCTCTGCCGCATCGTCGGCGTGTATGGGAGTGTCTGCCCGCCGATTTCAAAATAAACCGTGTCGCCGTCGATTTTCGCGATGGGGGCCTCGAAATTCTTTTCTTTTTCAAACTTCGTCGGTTTCTTTTTTGACGG
>JAZODZ010000584.1:0-2279 GCA_045597285.1 Myxococcota bacterium | reverse complement strand
AGTGAAGGAAGAGAAGAAAGAAGAAGTGAAGGAAGAGAAAAAAGAAGAAAAAGCCGATGAATAATCGCGACTCTTCTACTTCGTAATTACAGCCCGGTTCTGCCGGGCTTTTTTTTGCGCAAATAAAAAGGCGCGGCGTATGCCAATAGCCGCGCCCCGCGTGCCGTATGTCAATAGGCACGCCCAAAACCGCCCAACACCGTCGTCCATAAACGCGCACTATGGCATGAATATTGATTGATATTTCTCGTTTATGGCGCGGCTATCGCTACGCGATACGCCTCGCGGTGCTCGCCTATGTGCCTGCGGCGCATACGGCTCGCACTTTTTTTGTCGTCACAAACCAAATAAATCATTACTTTTGGCGGCAACTATAATAGACTGTTATGCCTTTATTCGGTTGCAAATAATTGGAGGTATTTATGAAAAAATATTTATTTTTGACAGCTCTCTTAGCCCTGTCGCTCTCCGCATGTGACAGCGATAACAATAACGAACAGTCTGATAACCAGGATCTCATCAAACTGTGGCTCGCCGATGTCATGACGACATCCGAGGACGGCAGCAGCGTCTCAGTCGGCGTCACTTTGGGCGCACAGCCGCAGGGAATGGTCGCTTTTTCACTGTCGAGCGACAACCCGAAAGAAGGCGTCGTGTCCCCGTCAACACTCACGTTCAATGCCGAAAACTGGAACGTCACGCAGACGTTTACCGTCACCGGCGTGGCCGATGGCGTGGCCGACGGCGACCAGAAATACCACGTCATTCTGAGCGTTCTGTCCACAGACGACATCGCGTTTGCCGATTTGAGCAAAACCGTGAGCCTGACCAACCTCGACGCCGACAAAGACCTTCCTCCAAAGCCAGTCACCGCGGGCATTCACGTCGTTCCCGAACGCACTTTGCTCACCTACGAAGATAAAAGCGAATCGGATTCTTTCACCGTCGCCCTGAACACCGCGCCTACATCCGGCGTCACACTCAATCTGACAGCCACGCCGGCCACGGAATGCGCCATCGACAAAACAAAGCTGTCGTTTGACGAAACGAACTGGGACAAGCCGATCACGGTCACAGTCACCGGCATTGATGACGACGAGAAGGACGGCAACCAGGTTTGCAACATCACCATGACATCCGAAAGCGCGGACGCCGACTACAATCAGCTCGACATCGAACCGGTCAGAGTCGTCAATGTCGATGACGATTTCCAGAATCCGCTCAAACTCGTCAGTTTTATGCACGACGAAGGCGGCGTCGAAACGGACGAATACGGTTCCCGCGGATATTTTCTCCTCCAGCTCTGGAACAAGCCGGCATTTGACGTGCACGTCCAGCTCGAGGTCAGCAGACCGGATGAGGTCTATCTCGAAACGCAGGAAGTCGTCATTACGCCCGAACTCGGTTTCGACTGGGTGGAAGTGCCGGTGACAGGCCTCGATGACAATACTAAGGACGGCGATCAGCCGTTTGAAATTAAAATAGTCAGCGTCAAGAGCGAGGATCCACTTTATAGTGATGCAAAACCGTTCGATTATGGTGAAGGGGTGTATTCGGACACCATCAAGGGCGTCAACCGTGACAACGAAGGGCTCGAAAACGCAAACGGTCTGATCGTCAAACAGGTTTCGCCAAAGCCCGGCAAGATGATGCGCGATCTTCAAATTGATGCGGCAGTCAGCGAAAAGGGCGAAACAGCTCTGTACTCGGTCCGGCTTAAATCGAAACCGAAAAATAACACCAAGGTTTTCGTCACCGGCCTCGTCACCGATCCGACAGAAGGCCAGGTCGAACCCATGACATACGCGTTCGATTCGGAAAACTGGGATACGCCAACCACCTTTAAAATTCACGGTCTCGATGACGACGAAATCGACGGCGACGTGATATTCGGCGTTCGTTTTATCACGTACAGCGACGACCTCGCCAACAACGATCTCAAGAGCGACACGTTTATCCTCAAAAATATCGACGACGACGGCAAACTCGACGAGAGTTATACCGGTGCCCTCATCATCCGCAAACAACACGATATCCTCTATACGAGCGAGGACGGCACCACGCGTTCGATTTTCCTGAGCCTGAATCGCCAGCCGTCAGACGATGTCAAAGTCTTTTTGCAGGGGTCGAATCTCAAGGAAGGACGATTCAGCAACCTCGTCAAAGGGGTAAACGTCGATTACGAGAATAGCAACCCCTATATGACGTTCACAAGCCTCGACTGGAATATCGAAAAGGAACTCGTGATTCAGGGCGTGGATGACGATGCCACCGATGGC
>JAZODZ010000583.1:0-1732 GCA_045597285.1 Myxococcota bacterium | reverse complement strand
TAGAGACGTGCGGACCGCGCGTCTCTACGGCTCGCTATATCCATTTGCGTTCGCCTATGCGCCTGCGGCGCATACGGCTCGCCAGGTGCGCTATTGCATACGCGCACCAGAGACGTTCCGTGGAACGTCTCTACTTTGGTTCTCGCTATTGCGTTCGCCTATGCGCCTGCGGCGCATACGGCGAACATTGGGCGCGGCTATCGCGATGCGATACGCCGCGCGATGTTCATCTAAAACAACTGGGGAATCTCGGGATAGGCATAATACTCTTCAAAAGATACTTCTTTGTCTTCCATGACGATATCGACATCTTTGAACTTGTTCGGAAGTTTTATAAAAACACCCCAAAATGATTCCATTTCACTCATGGCAGGAGCACTAATGACTTCAAGCGTCAGAGAGTCGTCTTTGCAGTCTGGCGAAATGTTGAATACATAACTCGAAACATCTCGATATCCAATATAGGCAACTTTGACGGCATAATTGCTATAATCAATTGCAGTTAATGCATTATGGGCATTGTCTCGAAGTTTATATAATTCCGCGAACTCGTTGGCTTCATCGACAGAACTGATCGTGCTTACCATTGGATTTTTCGCGGCCTCATAATCGACTTGACCATCATTAGCATAAATACCAAGGAAAGTCATGAACATCAGGTCAACCTCGTCCAATGCATTGCAAACCGTATCATTGGATTGACTGTTATTGGATTGCTGGCTGGATGTATCGTCTGGATTGGCAATGTCCGTTTGTGAAGTATCGTCTGGATTTGATTGTTCTGGGACTTTGGATGAATCGATAGGATCAGTCGCTACTATTTCGGGATTGGTATTAATGCCTTCGTTATAAGACGCATTATCGCCAGTTGTGGTTTGCAGTGTACGCGAATCAGTATTTGAAGGGTTGGAGGAATACTCTTCGGATTCATTACAACCAAATAAAAGAGAGCCGAAAATGGCTAATATAGCTAAAACTCTGTAATTCATAGTGCCTCCTTCTGCGATTTCCCTTTCAAATTTCCCCCTTTTCAAGTTATTTTTTTTTTTTTCATTGTCAAGATTTTTTAGTCGGCCACCCGTCGCGCCACGGTGGGTGCGTAGGGTGCTTTACTTATTCGCTGTTTGATCTCAAGAGAATCCATCAGCACGCTGAAAGCAATTTGACAGCCCGGGGTGAGCGCGTAGCGCGTAACCCCGGGACACAACTATTCCCCCCAAACACGCGCCCTGAAAACGTGCAACACGTTTTCCAGGGGCTGAAATGGTTACGACATCTGTCTAGCGAGTGTCTTTTTCCCTTGAATTTTCAATTAAAAAATTCTATAAGTGCCTGCTTGCGTTTCGAAGCAGATTTCCGGGGGCGATACGGTTTCGACGGGGATGCGGAGATTCGTGCGGCGTGTCGGGGGTTCCTGTAACCTCGTTAAAAATGCTGGAAACTTACAATTGCCAACGATAACGTTGAGCTCGCTCTCGCTGCCTAATCGTAGTTAGAGCACAAAGAACCTACGGGTTCCGTCGTTGCAGGTCCTGCCTGTGGATTTGTACCGGCGTCAATTTACAGGCTGGTTGATGAATAGCCATGGCCAGGGGCGATTCTGAGACGAGATTAAATCATTGGCTACCTTGAATATGCCTGTCTTTGGGCTTCGTTCCGGGGATTCGTACAAAGACTACACACGTAGAAGGGCGAAATTGAAGATTTTCGGACGCGGGTTCGACTCCCGCCG
>JAZODZ010000582.1:0-8005 GCA_045597285.1 Myxococcota bacterium | reverse complement strand
GATCGTGAAATAGCCCGGCATGGCGGCCGTATGCAATAGGCCGCCGAATAGAAAAGCGCATGAAATGGAATGAAAGAGGGTGGGAGTAGAAAAGGGTTGGATGGAGTGAAAAAAGCGTCGATGTAAAAATAGTTGTGTCTTGCGGGAATTAGTGATAGAAGGCGACGGCCTTAGCCTGTTTTAGGCAAGAATGGTACGATAAGCAATTAGTGCGGCAGATGAGCTGCCGTGGCAAATTAAGAAAGTTCGAAAGAACGGAGGGAGTTAGAAGATGGATAAGATTAAGCAAGCGTTTTCGCCTGAGGCAGGCGGTGTATGGATGTGGACGATTTGTGCAGTGTCGGTCATATGCCTTGCTTTGCTGGTTGAACGCGTTTATTTCATTTTCTTCAAATTCAACACGAATGCGAAGCAGTTTATGGATACGGTTCAGAGGAACATCGTATCGAATAACATTGACGGCGCCATTCAGGTTTGCAATGCGGCGGGCAATGCTGCTGTCGCGAAAGTCGTGAAAGCAGGTTTGGCGAGAGCGAACAAATCAGAGCTTGAAATTCAGAACGCGATTGAAGAGGCTCAGCTTGAGATTAGCCCGATGGTAACGCGCTTTATGCCCCAGATTGCAGCATTTGCGAACATTGCCACGCTTCTCGGTCTTCTTGGTACGATCATTGGTCTTATCGACGCATTCGCGGCCCTCGAGCAAGCGGCACCGGATGAGAGGCAGGAAAAACTGTCGGCAGGTATTGCTATCGCAATGAACACGACGGCCTTCGGTCTGATGGTCGCCATTCCTACGCTGACGGTTCATGCAGTATTATCTATTTTTGCGAAAAAGATCCTCGACGACATCGAACTTTATTCAACGAAGCTCGGGAACCTGCTTTCACAGCGTGTGAAATAAGCTAGACGCGTGGTGGAATTGGTAGGTGTTATGCCGGGCGCGTACCGGCATAATGGATAATGTCCCTGAGGAGAGAAAAATGGCTAAGAAAGCAGTCAAGATTGAAGATGCGGAAGAGTTGAGCCTGACTCCGATTATGAACATCGTTCTGGTTCTGATTCCTCTGATGCTGTTGAGCGTCGTATTTATGACGATCGCGGTCATCGAGGTGACGATGCCACAGCGAAGTGCGGGGTCGGCGACGAATGGTGAGCCTCCGAAGCGGTTGCAGCTGTATATCTCGCAGAAGGGTTTTACGGTAGTGGAAGGGCAGGCGACGCTTCCAGCGATAGAAGGGTGTCCTCCTGGTGGAGCGACGATCTGCACGATAAAGGATGAGATAGATCCTGAGCGTGAAGTAGAGACGGATCGTTACAAATGGCTGGAGCTTTATAATCAGCTGATGGAAATCAAGCTGAAACCTGACTGGGCGGATCATGATCAGATAGAGATCATACCGGATTCGTCAGTGAGTTTCGGTGTGCTGGTAAAAGCGATGGATATATCGCACAATCAGCGTGTGCCTCGATCGGAATTTGACACGGCGATCAAGGGGAAGAAACTTGCCGATGTGAAAGAGTTGAATGACTCTTTGGCTCCTCTGGTAGACGTGACGATAGATGGCGAGACAGGTAAAGCGCCTCTGGGAATGTTCCCTGTGGTCGTGTTGGGCTTGCCGACGTTAACGAATTAAAGATTATGTTGACGGGCATTTTGCCCGGAAATTTTGCAGACCGAAAAACCTGGAAATAAAGCAATGGCAGCTGAGAATAAAAACCAAAAGCAGATCGACATGGAGCGCGTCCTAGTTGAGCGTCTGAAAGCAACACGTAAAGCGAAACGCGCTTATGTGGAGGAAAAAGGCGGTCTGACGATGAACTCCATGATGGACATGATGACGATCATCCTCGTGTTCCTTCTGAAGTCATACGGTGAAGAGCCGATAGTCATTCTGCCGAATACCGACGTTCCGATTTCAGTATCGGAAATCATGCCCGAGGACATGACAGTTCTGACCGTGAACAAGGAAGGGATTTTCATGGGGCGTGAGCGTGTGCTGGAACTCGAGAACGGCAAGGTTCCCGGCGCGATGAAGAAGGGCGGCGAGAGCGGCTTGATTATTGAGCGTCTGGAAGAGAAACTTCGCAAAGAAGTTGAGAGCCTGAAGAGCATGGCTCAGGCGAGCGGAAGGACGTTCGAGGGCGACATGGTCATCATAGCCGATCAGTCGACGAATTATCGTCTTTTAGTCGAAGTGATGCAGACAGCCATTGGTACAGAGTTCAAAAAATTCAGATTTGCAGTCATTCAGGGACCGATGAAGGAAAGCGGTCGCTATGCAGCTGCACCTGCCCTGGAATAGTATCGAGGCAAGTTTTCCGAATTTTTGGATTTGGAAAGCGATTTTTTTGAACTGACTGGAGAATATGCGCGATGGCCGTGCAGGAACCTAAAAAATCACTTCGAATTGGTATATTTCGAGGGAAGCAGCGACTGGAAGAAAGCGTTGTCAAGAAACGCTGTACAGTGAGTATTGGACAGGATGAGTCCAATACATTCTGTATTCTTTCGTCTGCTGTTCCTAAGAAACATAACCTTTTTGAATATGATTCTAATTTGGACGTGTTCACGCTCTGTGTGAGCAAGTCCATGAAAGGCCGGATATTTATAGACAACAAGTCCAGTATTGAGCTTGGCGAGGATATCCGTCCGAACAAGAATGTGGCTGTAAAAGGTGATGGATACCGCATCACCTTGACGAACCAGTCACGCGGCCGTGTGATCATTGGAAAGATTAGTATTCTTTTCCAGTTCGTGTTGAATCACGATGAAATGGCTGCGGCGCGTCTTCTCTATCGTCAGCCTACGTTTACTGAAAAAATGTCCGAGTTTTTCCCTCGGGCAGTCGTTTATTGCCTCATAGCCTCATTTTTCATTCATCTGACCGTTCTGACCGTGATTTGTGTCCAGGACTGGCCTCGCTATGATGATATCGTCATTTTGCCGATGCCTGGGAAGGTTGCGGAGATCGGTGATTTCGATACCGAAGAAGAAGAGGAGGAAGAGGATAAGCCTGAAATCGTTGAGGAAGCGGATAATGTTCTTCCCGAAGTTCCATCGACTGAGCCTGAACCTGAACCCGAACCCGGTACAGTGACAAAAGCTGAACTGATGGATCAGATTACTGACAAGCACCGTGAACAAGGCGCGATGATTACGGCTCAGATTCTCGGAGTCGATGGCGGTGTGGAAGGATTTTATGCCGACATGCTCGGTTCCAATGCGCATATTGCCGATATGTCCGATATTGCGGCCGGTGATATCGGCACGAGTGCATCCGGAAACCTGCTCAATCAGCTTTCGGCGAGTTCCGGTCAGGGCAGTGGTCTTCTTGGCATCGATACGGGTGCCAGCAGCGGTCCGAAAGTCGTCGTCGATAATAAGAAAGATGAAACAACGCGTGCTAAAGTTTCATTTAACATGAAATCCAACTCGAGTGAGTTTGCGAGCGCTCCCCCTCCGGGCAGCAAGGAAAGTATCGAATCCATGTTTAAGAAAAAACAGGGCGATATCAAAAGCTGCTATCAGCGCGTGATGAATGCTCAAGGTAAAGCAAGCGGACGTTTCGTTATTGCCATTACTGTGAATAAGGATGGCACGGTACTTCAAGTCAACAAAGTTGAAGATCAGATCGGTGGTGAAATGTTTACATGCGTCAAAGGGCGCATCATGAACTGGAAATTTGGTACGCTTAAATCGCCAATCGCGTTCAAGAAGACATGGGTCTTTAGTTAAAATTGAAAGCACCTCGCAAGAGGTGCTTTTTTTTGCTCTGGTTTTGATGATTAAGGAAGTGACTATGGCGAAACGCATTTGTTATGTATTTGCTATACTGACTTTATTTAGCGGTTGTACATTGGCCGAGGGGATGTTTAATCAGTCTGGTAATGGCGGTGCCCCAAATGTTCGGAGCGTTGGGAAGACTGTTCTTGTGGATGGGGCAGACAATGCCAATCGCGATGAAAACAACGGCAGTGGTGTCGACGGCAGTGGTGTCGAAGGTGGTTATGCCAAACTCGATGAAGCTAATCGTGATGAAGCCAATCGTGATGCGGCTAATCGTGATGAAGCCAATCGTGATAAAGCTAACTGGGCGTCTTTGAATGCTGTCGATAACAAGAAGGAAGGCACCCAGCGTTCGAGGATTGTAGTGAGTATTAATTCTCAATCTGCGGAGTATGAGAGTGGGTTTGCGAATAAAGATAATATAGAATTGTTATTTAAGAAAAAACAGGGTGATATCAAGACTTGTTATATGCGCGTGGTGAATATAAAGGGAGAAGCCAAGGGGCGTTTCATTTTAGCCATTACCGTCAATAAGGATGGTACGGTGCAAAAGGTCGAAAAAGTCGAAGATGAGATCGGCGGTGAAATGTTTAACTGTGTCAGAACTCGCCTGATGAACTGGAATTTTGGGCCGCTTGAATCTCCGATCACGTTCAGGAAGACGTGGGTCTTTAGTTAAAATTGAAAGCACCTTGTCAGAAGTTTTGGGGGCAAGACATAAGTATTGATATTATTGGAAATCCTTACTAATCTTTCATGCTTGGGGTGTGTTGGTTTCTGTGAGGAGTTCGTATGTCGAAACGCGTTTCATATTGTATTATCCTAATATCTTTATTTGGTGGTTGTACGCTTGATGATGTCAGGATCGTTTGTTCGGAGGGTACGCATCTTTACAACGAAACTTGTGAAGCGGACGAGATCGAGAATTGCGGCGAACACAATTATGATTGTGCGACTAGAGTTTTGGGCTGGTCGGAAGGTGAATGTAAGGAAGGCAAATGTATTCTTGAAAAATGTAAGGTTGGCTTTCATCTATTTAACAATGCGTGTGAGGAGGATACCCCAGATAATTGTGGTGAGCATCTGAAAAAATGTCAGTCTGGGTTAGTGTGTTCACTCGGTGAATGTAAAACCAATTGTGATGCAGATTTGGTGAAATGTACTAAATTGGGACAACCGGTATGCATTCGGCCGTTAGAAGATACTACATTTTGTGGCGCGGACAGCAACTGCGAGAATTATTCGACGTGTTCGAATGGGGAGAGTTGCCAGCACGGTATTTGTACTCGGACTTCCTGTGCGAACAATTTAACTTTATGCCCCGGTGCCATTTGTGTTGACCTTGAATCAGATGTGAAGAATTGTGGGCAATGCTATCGCGATTGTACTGGGATGACTCAGTTTAAAGCGAAATCTAACACTTGCAGTGCTGGAAAGTGCCAGTTTGAATGCGAATCAGGTTATGAAAATTGTGGCACAGCCGAAGTGCCTAATTGTATTTCCTCTGATAATCTCAACTCCGATCCCAATAATTGCGGTCAATGTGGTAATAATTGTTTGGTCGATAATGCCATTTCGGGAATATGTGTGGACGGGCACTGTGAAATCAAGTGCGAGAATAATTTTCATATTTATGATGGAAAATGTGAGGAAGATTCGGTGTCAAACTGCGGGAGTCACGGTTATGATTGCTCAAAAGAAGTTGAAGGCTGGAGCGAAGGTGAGTGTGCCGAATCTAAATGTGTAGCGAGTGAATGCTCGAGTAATTTTCATATCTACGAAGATTCTTGTGAAAAAGATAGCATTTCGAATTGCGGCAGTCACGGCTATGCTTGTGATAAAGAGAGAGAATCTTGCACTAATAAGGTTTGCAAGTGTCCATACGGTTTTGCAAATGCAACTTATAATAATAAAACTGTTTCAGCCACATGCATTAGTACATTGCAGGATTTTATGGATTTCCGGGATGCTATTAATTCCGGTAATGCAGGGTCTAACGGCAATACTGAAAATTATTATATTTTATTACATGATATTGATCTTGGTGTGCAGAATGATTGGTATGGTGTTGGTACTTCTAATCCATTTAGGGATGTTTTTATTGGGAACAATAAGACGATATCTGGTACTTTGAACTGTTCGTCGGAAAATTGTGGGATTTTTGCGCATCTCTATGGGTATCCGGGAAGTGCGATCATCAAAGATCTGAAATCAACAGTTGATGTTACTTCTACCAAAGATTATGTCGGTGGAGTTGTTGGTAAATCTGAGTTTTCGAGTTTTTATAATGTCACTTCGACTGGCAAGATATCGGGGAAATCCTATGTCGGCGGCATTAGTGGATATAATGTTCCAGGTAACTTTTATGACTGTTCCTCATCGAGTGTGATTACCGCATCGGATAATGTGGGGGGCATTGTGGGATATATGGAAGGCGGAAACCTGTCATCATCGAGTTCATCGAGTACGATTACCGTGACAAGTGGTCCGGCAGGGGGAATCCTGGGTGCGACGAATACAGGTGTTTCGATGAGTAGTTGCCATTCAAGTGGTAAAATTATCGGAGGCGCTGGCTATTATGGCGGTCTTGTTGGAATGGCGCGGCAGGGAGGCATTTCAAGTAGTTATTCGACGAGTAATATTGAATGCAAAGCCAAGAATGGTGACATAAAAATCGGTGGGGTATTAGGACATGCCGAGTCATTAGTTATCATGACTTCGTATTATAATGGCCAAATTCGCAGTAATGGCTTAACTCACGTTGGTGGTCTCGTGGGGGAATTGAATTCCAATAATACAATTTCTAAATCTGGTGCATTTGGCTCTTTATATAGTGATATGGGGGCTGTTGGTGGTCTTGTGGGAACGATTGAAAACAATACGACTCAAAACATTATTACGAATAGTTTTTCAGTCGTCGATTTGACAAGTGCTTGTCGAACTGGGGTGGTTGGTTATTCTCCTGTTGGATATGAGGAGAAATCTGAAATTGCCTGTAACTGGGTAGGTTCTGTGTTTAAAGGTTCAGGCGAGGTTTCCGGAGCCGTCATTTATGGAAATGATACATTTAAGAAATCTGGACCTGTTTTCGTCTATAACCCAACATATACGTCTGCCTCAAACAAGAGTTATGCTGATTCATGTACGTTGTCCAATAACAGATTATACTCTGGTTCAACCCCCATTATTAGCGCATTCAGTGGGGCTGGTTGTGGAGGTTGGAAGGAACTTAGTTGTACGATCAAGAATGGTCTGAATGGACCTGGGACTTATACTTTGCCTATACCTGATGGTTTAAATCCTGATTTTTGTAAGTGATCTAAGCCGCATTCCTACTGAATCGAAGGACTTGTCAGGCATTCTTTAATTGTCACACGGATTAGGGATGCTAGCGCTATCCCTTTTTGACTGATGGCCGTTTTGTACAACAGTTAATTATCTCGGTCGTTTTGCAGAGGCCAAAAAAAAGCCCCTATTTCAAGGGGCTAAGCGAGTTACGGGACTCGAACCCGCGACATCCAGCTTGGGAAGCTAGCGCTCTACCAACTGAGCCAAACTCGCATGGAACATCGTCCAAACAAAGCCGTTGTATATGTTTGGACGCGAGATGTCAAGAAAAAATACCATACATAAATTGATGAACGGTTCGATAGGGCAGCGAGTCGGAGTAGGGTTCGCGGCCTGTCAGAACGACAAATATCATGGCGATGAGGGCGTGCTGGAACATCCAGCAGGCTAGCATGGGCTTTAAATTACCGTGCTGTTCGGTCGCGGCTTGGAACATTTGCTCGAAAGCGCTGTTCATTGGCTGAAAGCTTTCGCTTAGGAAGGGGGCTAGTTCGGAAGAACTGGACACGTGCATCGTGCTTTCGACTAACCAATACTCATTTTTATGCTCATAGAAAAAATCAAGCGAAAACTTGGCGATTTCATTGAGATTTTTCGTCAGATCGTTGTGGTATTCCGTTAATGCGATGATGCCATCGAAGAATGGCCTGGTAAAATGCTCAAAGACGGTCTTATAGAAACCGAATTTAGAACCGAAATAATGGTATAGTGTTGGTTTCGTTACATTCGCCTTTGAGACGATTTCCTGAACGGAGACAGCTTCGTAAGGGAGTTTGCTGAAATACTCCAGGCCAATGTTGAGAAGAAGGGTTTTGTTATCCATGATACAAAGATCGAGTTAGAGTTGAGCGTCTGGGGGACTGCACC
>JAZODZ010000581.1:0-2193 GCA_045597285.1 Myxococcota bacterium | reverse complement strand
ACGTGATTCAGAATATCGATGAGTTCCTGGCGTGAACGGTTCGTGCACGTCAGGTGCATCATCGTGTCGATGTGTGTGCGTTCCTGGATGTTGCGCGATATCTCGAGCGTTGCCATCGAAGTCGGATCGCCGGTTCCCCATGTGACATCGATGAAATTGGGATGGAGCTTGCCCATGCGGTCGATCTTTTCGTAGAACTGCTGCCATTTGGAGCGATCGCGAGGCGGATAATATTCGAAAGAAAGGCAGTGTTTGCCCGATTCATAGCATTGATTCAGAATATCGATGATTTTCATAACAGATCATCTGCTCCAATCCACAGCCAGTACTCGCTGTCGAGTGCTCGCCGGTGTACTTCATTTAGGCCCATGACTTCGACAGATGGGCACTGCAATTCTTTGGCAAAATCGAGGCAGTCCTGTTCGCAGCATCCTTCGTAAGGCGGCGTAATGATGTAAATGTGGTCAGCATTGGCCAATGCCTGCCGCCAGTATTCTGGCTTGTATCGCTTTAATGTCGAAGAAAACGGTTTAATGGCGACATGAATGGGATTTGGGGCGGCAATGCTTTTGAGGGAATCGACGGCGTTTCGAACGTTGACGGGGTGCATTCGGATTTCGTGATACTGCCTGTTTGCAATCTGGTTGAACCATCCGACAAACGGAATATCGTGCGGCAGCCCTGGCTTTTTTCGGGCATAAAGCCACGTCTGGGCTGCGGCGACTGCCGAGGCGTCGAATCGCGATCCGTATAAATGCACATCGTCAAACCCAAATGCTTTCGGTGACTTCAACAGGCCGCGTGCAAAATCCAGTTCAAACGCAAATCGTTCAAGTATGCGGTTTTCCTGCCACAGGCTGAATTCGATGCGTTCGGGTGACGTGCTCTTTTCGGGCATGACGAGGAATCCGCCGTTTTGAACGGACAGCGCGGTTTTGACGAAGCGTTCTGGCCGAATGTCGTCATTGTAATAGCCGAATCCATCCTGCCAGTCCGAAACGAGGATGTCCATGTTCGGAAAATCGCTAAATGCCTCGGGATCGGCGAGAAATTCGCGTTCATCGATGTCGAGCATCATGCGACGGGCGAGCACGGCGTGGCGCGATACGCGAGAATTGGCGACGACTGCACCGGCACACCAGCCAAATCCATACTCTGATGACACGAGCCATGTTAGTTTGGCTCGCGCTGTCGTGCCGAAACAGAGGTTCGGGGCGCTTTCTGCGGCGCGGCATATACGGGCGAGTGCGCGGGTTCGGCTCAGGCGTTCAACGCCAGAATCACGAGCAGCCTCGAGTTCCGGATGCGTTGCGGGAAATGACGATGGCGCAATGATGCAACTGGCATTCTGGACGCGCTGTGGTTGTGGTTCATAGCTTATGATCGCGCCGCGTTGTTCCAGTTCTTCTGTCAGAACGCTTCGGCGCAAATCGCTCCCCGCAACGCATAGCTGCATGTCGATAAAGAGAAGAGCCAAGCCGCTCATGCCTATGCCGCCAATGCCACAGATATAAGGACGCGATAGTAGTTTGTCGTGCATAATGAATCCAGGCCCCGGCATAAAAACAAATGACCGCCAAAGCGGTCATTTTAACTGATTCGAAATACGATTCAGTACAGCTACAAAACTCTGCATTAATCCTTGTCATCCTTGTCGGATGTAATCGGCGCAACGATCTGGGCTTCGTCACCGGTAGGATCGTTAATCGATGGGTAGAGCAGAATTTCATCACGTGCAATTTTCCAGGCTCTCTGGACGATCCACGAAACGGTGCGATCCTGGCGAAGCGCTTCCTTTTGGATTTCATCGAGCATGTCTACGGGAAAATAGACACTCTGTTTTCTCTTGTCGGACTTAGGGTCGTTCTTCGGTTCAACTTTTGTCATAATGCCATCCCGGTGGAATCTGGTTTAACCAAATCGCCTCATGCGATTTTTTAAATGCTACCGCATGTGGGGAAATGTTGCAAGAGGTGTGTGTTAGACTTTCACTGCTACTGATGATGAGCAGAGCTTAAAGGTGTTTCGCGAATATTCAGCGAACTGCCATACCGTATGTTTTCATCAAATTCGTATGATTGTATAATGATTATACCGCCAAATGACTTGGTCCAATGTATTGTTTATTGGTAATAAATGTTCTATATCATAGAATTGTTCCAAATAATTTATTCCCTTGAACTGATAGAGATA
>JAZODZ010000580.1:0-5380 GCA_045597285.1 Myxococcota bacterium | reverse complement strand
ATGGCTGCGGCAGCCTTGTTTTCGGATGCGATAGCTTCGGCGTTGGAGGCAGCGACAGCGGCACGCTGTGCTTTTTCAGCGTCTTTTTCTGCGGCAACTGATGCGGCGTTCGCCTGGGCGATTGCGGTACGCTGTGCTTTTTCAGCTTCTTTTTCTGCGGCAACTGATGCAGCGTTTGCCTGGGCGATTGCGGTACGTTTTTCTGTTTCAGCGTTCTTTTCGGCGGCAACTGCGAGAGCGTCAGCCTTGGCAACACCTTCACGTTGTTCACGATCTTTTTCGGCGACTTCGATGGCTTCACGCGTCTTTTCGTTCTTTTCACCCGT
Source organism: Myxococcota bacterium (assembly GCA_045597285.1). Lineage (GTDB taxonomy): Bacteria > Myxococcota_A > Bradymonadia > UBA4248 > UBA4248 > UBA4248. The sequence goes on along the minus strand of JAZODZ010000580.1, from coordinate 5,054 downwards.
GTTACCGATACGGTTCTTTTCAGCAACGTTACGTTTTGCATCGTTGATGGCTTTTGCTTCGGCTTCTTTACCGAGGGCATCGATGTAACCGGATTCATCGCGGATATCGGTGATGTTGGCGTTGATCAGACGGAGACCGATTTTTGCGAGTTCCTGTTCGACGTTTTCCTGAACGGCTGCCATGAAGCGGTCACGCTGCGTGTTGAGCTCTTCGATGTCCATCGTTGCAATGACGAGACGAAGCTGACCGAGGATGATTTCCTGCGCGAGGTTGACGACGTTGCTGAGGCTGAGGCCAAGCAGACGTTCTGCAGCGTTCTGCATGACTCTTTCCTGCGTCGAAATACCAACCGTGAAGCTTGCGGGAACGTCAACACGGATGTTCTGTTTTGAAAGGGCACCGCGAAGGTCGATGTTCAGCGAGAACGGCGTCAGGTCGAGGAACTGACAGTCCTGAATGATCGGCCATACGAAGTGGGCACCACCGTGTTTGCAGATGGAGGAACGACCGCCACCGACGCTACCATAAACGACCATGACCTTGTCAGACGGGCATTTCCTGTAACGTTTTGCAATCGCAATGACAACAACCAGAGCTATCGCAACTATGATACCAACAAGAATAAGAGGATTCTCTAACATCAAAACTCCTTTCGACTGTGAAGTCAGCCAATGAAACGTTAAAAGAACGCTTAAAAAAACATCCGGAACCCCGGTAGACGTTCCCAACTATCATATTTTTTTGATTTTAACCACGTTTTTTTTACTTACACCAAATACGTGGCATAATAGACCCTTTTCAGACGCATCTGAAGAAAATCCATCGCGCCCCGGCTTCAAACCGAGGCCGCAAGACCGGTCGAACTCTCAGGCAAGTTCTTCCGCTTCGCGCTGAACGACGACGACATCGTCATCCGTAATATCAACGACGCGAACGCGGGTGCCCGATTTGATAGGCTCATCGTCCATGCAGATGGCATCATACTCTTCCAGCTTTCCGCCGAGTTCGAGGTTGACTTTGCCGCGCCCTTTGTCGCGTGCCGGAATCGTCAGATAAACATCGCCGAGCATCCCGACGGCTTCCTTTAAATTGACGTTTCCGGATTCCTCGAGCTTCATCATGCCACGCATGATGAAAGCCAGAATGAACATCATCATTATGCCGCCGCCCAGACCGAGAATGGAGGAAATGATGACCGAACCGATATTGCTATAAGCAACGATAGTTGTCCATGAACCAAAGCATAAAAAAGCAAGGATGTTTTGAACCGAAATCAGCTTGAGATCGGATAAGACACCTTTTTTGGCGAGCGATAGTTCTGTTGCTCCTGTAGCTTCCAATGCTGTACAGGCACCATCAGCCGCGTCAGCCGCATCCAGGGCATCGGCTGCGTCAGCCGCATCCAGGGCGTCGACGGCATCAGCCGCATCCGCAGCATCCAGCGCATCCATTGCATCGCTGGCACCGCCAATCCCCATTAGAGATAAGGCAAACTTGAGTGCAAATAGAATCGACGAAACAATCGCCATCCCCCAGCAAACCTGCAAGAATAGCGATAAAGAAGAAAATGATTCGAACATGGGTTTTCCATTGGCGAGATAATAATTCAACATCGGTCAGTCCAGACCAAATTTTATTGTACTCGAACGCCTTGTTTTCCTCAATACATTTTCTTTTCAGAGTTTGTCAAAAGTATCGCCGCGCGTATGCAATAGCGCGGCAGGCGTGCCGTATGCCAATAGGCACGCCCACAAACCATTATCATTCATAATAATTATATTAATCATACTATAATTAAATAATTTAATATCATTGCTATCTATTGCCTACTGCCTGCACTGCCTACTGCCTGCTACCGAAATTCCTCGCCAACACGAACTCAATTTATATCGACTGAACGATTACAATAATTATATCATATTGACAAAGAATGCCGCAACCAGAACGGTAATCAAACCTGCCACGACGAGCGCCAGACTGCTCATCGCCCCCTGAATCTCGCCCATGCACATTGCCCGCGTCGTGCCCGAGGCATGCGATGCCGTGCCGATGGCTATGCCCTGCGCAATCGGTTCCTTGATTCGAAACAGCCGGCACGCCGCCTCCGCAAACGTATTCCCCAACACGCCCGTGACACATATCGAGGCAATCGTCAGCGTCACAAACCCGCCATATAATTCGGATTCCTTCATACCAATCGGCGTCGTGATCGACTTGAACATCAGCGTCACATACATGTCGTGATTGAGCCCGAATATCGCGCAAAACATCGCAATGCTCAATATGCTCGCCAATACACCGCATAAAATGGATATCACGAGCGCAAATATGTGTTTTTTTAATAGCGTAATCTGATGATATAATGGAATAGCCAGACTTACCGTCGCCGGCGTTAGAAAATATGACAGATATTTCGCGCTGCTATTATATGTTTCGTAATCGATATCGAGACAGAGCAAAACGATAATTGTGACAAAAATGGATATAAATGGCGCATTAAATATGCTGAGCTTGAACTTTTTTTTCAGAAACAGGCCGAGCTGGAACGCCACTATCGTCAATAGAAGCCCGAAATAGGAAAACTGTGCCGCAATTTCCTGAATCATGACGCCTTCCCTTCGGTTTCGGCGGCCTGTTCGCTGGCGGGCTCTTGAGCGTCATGGGCGTGATGATGATGCCAGCTATCGGGCAGAAATTGTGACAAATGCGGCTCGTGTTTCAATATAAATTGCGCAACATGCCCCGTGACAAAGATGACGAGAAACGTCGTAATGACGACGATAAAAAGCAGCTGCGGCCAGACATCTTTAAGCACATCCCACATCGTGATCAGTGCAACCGCGGGCGGCGTGAACATCAGCGGCATGATTTCGATGAGGAACCGCCCCACCGACTCTACTTTCTCAAATTTGATGATTTTGGTGCAAAGCGCCGTAAACATCAGCACGAGGCCGTAAAGCGCCCCCGGAATCGGGAACGGCAAAAGCCACGCGAGTATTTCGCCAAGGCATGAAATGATTAAGATGATTGCCAGCTGATTGAGATATTTCATGACCGAATGTCCGGCACTTTCACTGCCAAACCTCCCCGAGAAAACGCCGTCCGACAGACAGCGGCGCACCTTTTAGGACAGACCACGCAAAATATCAAAATTAAATCACTTGAATTTTTTGCGCAAAACGCACACAAATGAGCGCTTTTTTGGGAGCCGTGCGGCTCGATTTTTTTTCAAAAATTAAAGGAAATTTCATGCGTTATTCACAGACTCTTATTCCCACTCGCAAAGAAACCCCGGTCGATGCTGAACTTCCAAGCCATCAGCTGATGCTCCGCGCCGGTTATATCGAACAGCTCACGGCCGGCGTTTACACGCTTTTGCCGCTTGCATGGCGCAGCGTGCGCAAAATTGAACAGGTCGTCCGCGAAGAACTCGACGCCGCCGGTGCCCAGGAAATCCTGCTCCCGATGGTTCAGCCCGCCGAGATCTGGAAACTTTCGGGCCGCTGGGATCATTATGGAAAAGAACTCCTTCGCTTCAAAGACCGCAAAGACATGGAATTCTGCCTCTCCCCGACGCATGAAGAAGGCGTCACGGACCTCGCCAAACGCCACATTCGATCCTATCGCGACATGCCCAAAAATCTGTATCAGATTCAGGTCAAATTCCGCGACGAACTGCGTCCTCGCGGTGGCCTGATGCGCGGCCGTGAATTCCTTATGAAAGACGGCTATTCCTTCGATGTTTCGTTTGATGCCGCTGAAGCTTCCTATCAAAAAATGTATAAGGCTTATTCGCGCATTTTCTCGCGTTGCGGCCTCAAATTCCGCGCCGTTGAAGCCGATTCCGGCAATATCGGCGGTTCGCACAGCCACGAGTTCCAGGTACTTGCGCAGACTGGTGAGGATCGCATTCTGTCCTGCCCGAAATGCGGATATGCGGCCAACGAAGAAAAGGCGGAAGTCAAGCGCACGGTGACGCCGACTTCGTTCGACATTCACGCCGACATGCCCGCCAAAGAAGAAGTCCATACGCCCGGTCAGCATTCGATCGACGAAGTCGCCGCGTTCCTCAAAATCCAGCCCGATCAGTCGATTAAGACGCTCGTTTACCTCGCCGATGGCGAGCCCGTCGTGATTCTGCTTCGCGGCAACGATAATCTGAACGAAATCAAGCTCACGCGGCTTCTCGGCTGCGAAACCCTCGTCATGGCAAGCGATTCCGCGGTTAAGGAAGTCATGGGCGCGGAAGTTGGTTCGCTCGGGCCGTGCGGCATCAAAGTGCCTGTTTATGCCGATTATAATGTTGCAACGATGCACGACTGCGTGTGCGGCGCCAACCATACCGATTATCACCTGATTCATGTCGAGCCCGGCCGCGATTTCCAGGTCAAGGCGCTTGCCGACATCGTGCTCGCTCAGGAAGGCGACGCGTGCCCGCACTGCGGCGAAAAACTCCAGGCGTTCAAAGGCATTGAAGTCGGCCATGTTTTCCTGCTCGGAACGAAATATAGCGAGCCAATGGGCGCGACTTATCTCGACGCGGAAGGCAACAGCCATCCGTGCGTCATGGGCTGCTATGGCATTGGTATTACGCGCGTTCTGGCCGCCGCTATTGAACAATATAATGATGCCAATGGTATCAATCTGCCGGCCGCAATTGCGCCGTTCCACGTCATTATTGCGCCGATGCTGATGAAAAATGAAAACGTCGTCGCGACGGCCGAACAAATATATCATGAATTGCAGGCCGCCGGCATTGAATGCCTCTATGACGACCGCGATGTCCGCGCTGGTGTTAAGTTTAAAGACGACGACCTCCTCGGCATTCCTTATAGAATCACGATTGGCGAGCGCAATCTCAAGGAAGGCCTCGTCGAGTTCAAACATCGTTCGGATGCCGATAATACAAAGGTTCCCGTCGAAGATATCGTTCAGTTCGTCAAAAACTGCGTTGAAGCCGATTTGAAAGCCACTCGCGGTTAATTGATATTATTGTGGTACGGGTGCCTATTTCATACGGCACCCTGGCCACGCTATTTCATACGCGTGGCCT
>JAZODZ010000579.1:0-2400 GCA_045597285.1 Myxococcota bacterium | reverse complement strand
TGCCAACGTCCTCCCATCCGCCATGCCGAGGATCAACGAACTCATCGATGCATCGAAGCAACTCGATCCGCACCTCGTCACAGCATGGAAAAACGCCGAAGACAAGTTGCTCCAAACCGAGCCGGGACAAGCCTTTTCCGCGTCTCAAATCGAAGCCGCGGCACAAAAAGCCGGCATCGATATCCACATTCGCCGAATCGAACTCGAAGGTTCCCTGACGATCACGCCGACCATTTATTCCCATTGGTTCATCCGAAACCCGGGAAAACCCGGCTATATTGACAAACTCAGCCAATGCCTTTCGGAAGAGTCCTGCGAATCGATCGCGCAGTGGGCAAATCTATATCTGAAGGGGCAAACCGTGAGCTGGCCAACCGTGATTCTGCTCATCTCGTGGCAAAAGTAACTATTCAGAACCTAACAGTGTTTCTGAATTATGTGGTTTTGTCGAACCCGGGACACAGCTAGCCCCAACATTTGGGTTCTCCCCTGGTCCCACCCGCCAGCCGCCGCCTTTGCCCAATTAAGGCGAGACTTGGTACACCACCCCCTTTCCGCCCCGAGAGGCGTAAAAAAAATGGTTTGTAGGGCGTTGATGTTTGGAACGCAGTAAAGACATTACGCCAACACCTGCGCCATACATAACCAAAACCAGGGCGGTGCACCTGGCCTGTGTAGCCCGCAGATCGCCGTACCCGCGTCCAGATACAGCGCCCGCATTCCCTGACCAAGGGGCAGGCCACACGATATGCTGGTCATGTAAAAAGTCGTTATATAAAGCCAGATGCGTACATTTTTCCCTCCTCATGTCGAGTGTCAAGCCCATGCGACACACAAGATGATGACGTCAAAAAAATTTTGTGACACTTGGAGGGCAATTTTTTTTATTTTTTTTGTATCTGACCAATGATGGCGTGTGTACAGACACAAAAAAAGCCGGGCGTATTGGCGTGCCAATAGCCCGGCTCCAAGCGCCGCGTATCGGCCGAAGGCCGATAGCGGTGCCCAACAACGCCTACTGAAGCGTGATACGAACAAAGCCGTTGTTTGGATGTCCCATTTCTGTGCCGCCACCGGGGGCCGGCATCGAAGCGTTACCCGCAATCGTCTGGGAATTCCTCAAGTAATGCGAGCTGTTCAGGGTATATTGGCTGGCGTCGGTTGGATTGCCGGATTGCCACGTCGTATAATTCTCTGCTGTATAGAGCCAGCCAGAACCGCCGGAACCGCCAGCGCCACAATTGCTAGTCACACCATGCGTACCGCCGTACCAGCCGCCGCCGCCGCCACCTTCAACGCCGCCACTTGTCCATTCTCCCACGCCACCGACACCAAATGCATGACCAGAAGATATCGTGCCGGGTTCAGAAGGATATATGGATTCAGGTGTACCAGACAGACCACCACCATGACCTGCGATACTACTCTTATAAGCAGTGGAGAACCCATTGCCGCCGCCACCGCCGGCAACGATCACGCGAGAATAAAGTGAATTCGTGCCAATGCGCACATCGGAAGCACCGCCGCCACCGCCGCCACCATCATCCTTGTCGCTGTCACTATCGCCAACCGCACCGCCACCGCCATTAAATCCACCGGCAACGTCAATGCCTTTCAAGTTGGCATCTTCGCCCTTGCCACCGACGTAAATATAGACATTAGTCGGCGTGTCCAAAGTCAACGTACCGACTGAATAACCGCCCATGCCCGTACCAGCACGCCATGTTCCGTTACCATAGCTACCACCGCCCTGAGCGCCCCAAACTTCAATCATATAATTGCCGATAGGCAATAATCTGAGTTGGGCAGCACCCGTATATAAAAAGTCCTGAATAGACGATATCTTAATGAGCGTGAGTTCCTCAGGCTTGCTTTGGACATCGGCATAGACCACATCGCCGGATGCGACGGCCCAAATATTTTCTGTCAGGGTCGCATAGTCGAGTGCATCAAAGTTGGCATGGACGATCACCGTCTGCGGCGTGTTCCAGTTCGTCGACGTGAATGTCAGTTGGGGCGGATCAAACGTGATGATGTCGGGATGATCGGCTTTGAGCGTTAAAACGACATCGGAAAGCGGTTCGGCGCCGAGGCTGAGTGTCGCAGTGGAATTGGGGGAGCTTGTGCCGAGCACCTTCAACCCAGCCGACAAAACCACGGTAGCAGAATCGTTGTCGACAATCGTAAAGGTAGCGGACTGGCCCTTGATGTCGTTGAAGTGCTCATCACTCGATGTCCCGGTGAAACTGACATAAGCCGTCTGCTGACCATCCGCGAGGTTGTCGTCGACGATTTTGATGTTCACGGTCTGTGGCGTGTTCCAATTATCTGGCGTGAACGTAAGCGTCGCGTCGCTCGTCACGGCCAGTTCGGTCGAATCGGACGAGGCCACGGTCACGG
>JAZODZ010000578.1:0-5277 GCA_045597285.1 Myxococcota bacterium | reverse complement strand
GCATATGCCGGCGCTTTTTACTCGCTATACCTCATAGGATAATGTTCGTGGTGTAATTGACCATCATGGCCTATGAACGGTCTGGCGAGGATGGTATGGAAGAGTTTGTTATTGTACTGGCAAGGGATAATAACACTATCTTTCTACCTCTCCCCCACCCGCTTTGCGCCCCTCTCTCCGTAAATGGCGAGGGATTCGGCGACCAAACGTAGCATTGTACAAACGATGAAGTGGGGGGATGAAAGACATTGAAACTGGTCGGAACGCGTTCCCAAGGATGGAAGAACAGATCCCCCAAAGTATCTCAATTGCACTCCAAAGGGGATGACTTTATCAAAGAAAGTCACTATATAGGCTGTGTAATTGACAGTGAGATGTGACACAAAGCAATTTCGAAGTGTCCTTTCCAATTCAATCTCTATTATGGGGATGTTTGCGTTCTTTGACAATCGAAGAGGAGAAAGCAGGAGGCAGGAAGTCTCGTTCGCGGTCGGTCGACCACATGGTACTGGGATTTGAACCCTCAGAAGGCATGTTCTTCCCGGCAGCGAAAACAGAACGTTTACTGTTTGTCACTTTAAGGAGGTTACTATGATCGTGAAAGTCAATTCGTTTGTCATCACAGAAAAAGAACAAGGCAGCTGTTATGAACAAGTACTTGAAGGATTAAGTCCTTATGGTTTGAAACGTGATATCGAAACAAATTTCTGCCGAGCTTTGGAGTTGTATTGGGTAAAGCGAGGATTAAAGAGCCCATTTGAGAAACGTAAACCAGGCGAGAAACGTCAGCTTTATATCGTAAGAGACATTATCAATACCAAATTAAAATCACTGGAATTAATTATTCCTGAGGATAAAGTCAGTGAAGTGTATAATATAGAATACGAGAAGTTGGCCCAAATTAAACAAGAGCAGGCTGAAATAATTGAAAAATTCAAGGAAGGAGATGAAGAAGACAAAAATCTGTTCGGAGAAGAAGGAAGATTTATAGTTAATTATACGGTTTATAACAGTTGGAATAATATACGTAATGAGTATTCAACTAATTGCCATAACTATGATGAAGTGGAAAAAATGGTAAATCAAATTCTAAATGATTATGATCATGAAGGTGATTATGCACCTTATCATTTAGAGCTTAAAAGAATAACCGTCTATGACAGGAAGCAACAAGCAAGTTTCGAAGATAACTTTTATCATCGTATCAAATATAATTCACCCTATTGGGTCACCATTGGAACGAGTGGCACTCCATTGGGATGCTTTTTAGGGTCAAAGGATAATATTCGTCAAAAACTGGAACATTCACTTAAAACCGAAGGAATTGCATTCCGTTTCAAATATATAGATACAAATATTGAAATGTACAACAATCAAAGCCTGATGAACGTATTTGAATATTATATTTCAGAATCTATACCTGAATGTATAGCCTATTACCTTTACAGGCAGGATATATATCAATCAAAATGCGACTTCCCTAAGGAAAATGTTCAGGCATATCCAGAATCTTTTGGAGATTTAAAAATTTGTAATTTAAAAGATTTCGATTATATTCAAACAGAATGGTATGATGTTTGTAAGGATAAATTTAGTGAGTTATATTGTCAGTATCGTAGCGAACATGACGTGTATGAATTTGGAGAGTTTTATAGAACTATAAAGTCAGAATGGGAACAATATTTCCAACAGCAAAACACCAAAAGGAAAATAAATAAAAGAAAAATGCAATGTAAATAGCAATTTCAAGCCCAAGAGTCGTGCAACACGGCTCTTGTCTTGCTTAAAACGATTCTTAAACCCCTTATAGCAAAACCCACGTAACGCCGTGAACTGTCTTGCCGCACACAAGCGAGTATGATAAAAATCGCAACGGATTTGAGCTCATTCCCGCCTCTGCACAAAACCCAAAGGATTATTCATGATTTTTAACAGAATTTACAACATCCACTTTCATGCCGCAGAACAGGTCATTCGCCTGATACTGGAAGAGTCATGCAATAAACAATCAGCCCTAAAGAAGCTACAGTTATCGGAAGCGCTCAACTGGCCAATCACCGAAAGCCTCGATTCAAAAGAGATGAAAACCTTTTTGGAAATCATTGAACACAATAAAACACTGTCTCTTGCGAAACGCAACCATAAAGAAATGGCGGAATATGCGCTGAGCAAACTCGAAAAACAGTGGCTCAAGACGATCTTACTCGATCCGAGAGCAAATCTTTTCGATATCCATCCCGATGGACTCGAAGATGTTGAGCCGTTGTATAATCCCAACGATATCGTTTATTATGACAGGCCGCAGACATCCGACCCATGGAACGATGTAGCTTATATTCAGAATTTTAAAACCATATATCGCGCATGTAAATCAGGTGAAACACTAACCATTACGTGGAGTTTGCATCATACAACAGGGGGATTATCGGCCGATACATTGGTGTGCGCAACATATACACCCCAATTTATTGAATATGATGCTTCGACAGACGGCATGATATTCGTTGGCAAACCTGAAAATAACGGAATTCATAGAATCCCGATAATAAGTATTCAAAATTTACATATCGAACCCCATAATGACTACAGGTGCAAAGACCAAACAGCTACCACTCATCCAAATAATTGCCGAATACTTGATATAAAACAAGCAACATTCGACACCTCAAAAACCGCTGTTGCACTCATCATCAAGGATATTTACCGTGCCCAGGAACGCGCACTGAATTATTTTGCGCAATATGAACGCAAAGATTTAGTGTGCTTATCCAAGGAAGAAAACACCTGTCGATTGGAATTCTATTGCAATTACGAAACAGATAAGCATGCTATCATAAACGCAATCCTCGCTTTAGGCTGCGCAGTACGAGTAGAATCACCCAACGATTTAATTGTAGATATTCGCGACAGATTTGTACAACAGAAGCGGCTTTTAAAAGAGTTCAACCACGGTATAGAAAAATGTGACGTAATGTAATTTCTATAAAACAACACCACAAATGGAGTGATAGTCATGGCTTATAATATCGAGCAGTTCAGAATAAAAAAATTAAACCGATGTCGGCAAATTCTCAGGGAATTCTGTGTTCGCGGCATTCCCAGAGAGCAAATCATGCAGGAAACGAAAAGTGCTTATGCACAGTTCCGGCAGGTCATAGATAATGTACTGGAGGAGTCCCTTTGCAAACAAGGATATAAAAAAGTTAAACGGCAATTTTTGGCCATGGACGGCCGGGATTTCAATGAAAATCCGTTGGCCCTCTTCATCAAGACAAAAGAATTTGACGACTCTGAACTGGCTTTGCACTTCGATTTGTTATTCATTCTCTCATCCCATGATTTCATGCCTCAACCCACAATCATCAACAAATCGTGTTGTAATCCCAAAATAGTGCGAAAAGTGCTAAAAGAATATACAAACCTCGGTATTCTGGAACATCGGCATGTAAAGAATTGGGATGAATATCGTCTGCCTGAATCCGATATCGATATCAGTAAATACGTCGATATCTTATCCTTTTTTAGTGAATCAAATCCATTTGGAATTGTCGGGCATTATCTCAAAGATCGATACCGCCGGAAATTCAATGTATTTCCCAAATCTCATTTTAGGTTCAGCCATCGGTATCTGCACCATATTCTCGATGCCGATCTGCTCGAAACTGTTTTTGCCACTATAAAAAGTCATTCCCCGGTACGTGTCAAGCTGGCCCACTGGGTTAAAGCTCATGAATTCAAAAATATCATTCCTAATAATTTCTTTCTCGTCAATAACAAAGGACATCAGGTCTCTCAAGGCACGCCGTCCCAAGTCTGGCTAGCCACGGATGTCATTCCCCTAAAGATTTATTCGAGTGTGCATTCAGGACAACGCTATATCATAGGATTCTATCTCGAATCGCGTGAATTTGCCCAAATCAGGATAGATCGAATCGATGAGATCACTCCCCTATCGCCCTCGCTTGAAGAATCTGATTATGCCCGTTTACAACAACAATTTCGCAGTTTTTCAGAGCATCTTTGGGGCGTTTCAAAATCGAATGCCCCTCAAACCGTTCACGTCGAGATGGAAATTCTGGACAATTGTCCCGATTCACCAGTTCTGACTCGTCTCGAAAATGAAAAACGGTGCGGCACGGTCGAATGCATTTCTCCCAATTCCGCACGGTTCTCTGTCGATGTGTATGACGGCCGTGAGCTATTCCCGTGGCTATCCACATTCATCGGAAATATAATGCGCATGTCGTTCTCGGATCCCTCGCTCACAGCGGCATGGGAACAGCGAATGAATGATATGAATGATATTTATAATATATAAACGCGCCGCATTGCGGCGATCTGGTCTTTTTCGTCTCGGTCTGGTTTGGGAACGGACGAATTGAGTTTGGATGTGCGTTCCTGAAGCTGCAGAAGTGCGAGTTCCTTTTCTTTGAGGTCGATGTCAATGCGTTCAAGAATCTCGGCCTCGATGACGGCTACACGGGGGCTACAAATGCTATCCCCACCTCTTACGTTCGTAACTCACCTAGAAATACCTGGATATTATGAATTTCTGGGAGCTTTCTGAGCCTGCTGATCCAGACAAGCATCTTCATAATGTGTTGTTTATTCTGCAAAAACTGCCAAGCATGGTCAGAATAGCACCGCACCTGCCATACCCCGTCTTTTACACCAATCAATTCTGATGAGCTCGCCGTTTCCGGATCGACAGACATCTTCCAGGCAAACTTAAGCCACAAATGCTCAGGCATTTGCTTAAATGGAATGGAATTCATCATGGCAATCGGTGAACCGACGCCCATAGGAGGAACAAGTACCAGCCTTTTAAGTTCAGGAAGTCTTCGTTTCTGATTGAGCTGAAACAGACGTGATTTTACCTCGTGCAAGTCGACCAAAGAAGCAACAGTCTGCATCGATTCACAGGAAATCCGCCAAATTCCGTTGTTTGTCGATTCCACTTCTGCCTTGCCGGACACAATGCCATCACACGCGAGATGAAATGCGGCCACGAGCCATTCTTTGGAAGACATGGCGTAAATGACATCGTGCGTAAGCCAGGTAAAAATTCCTTCATCGAGCATGTTGACAAAACTCCGAAATTCAATAGAAAGCGCGTTTGCCGCGAATGGTTCGTGGCGAGTATATATCAGAAGGAAAAATATGATACAACGCACACTGAGCATCATCAAACCCGATGCAGTCCGTGCCGGAAATGCCGGTAAAATTATTGCTGAACTCGAAAAACATTTTAAAATCGTCGCGATGCGCAAGCTACAG
>JAZODZ010000577.1:0-3309 GCA_045597285.1 Myxococcota bacterium | reverse complement strand
TTATAGTGTATTGGGTTTTTGATTAATATGTTGTTTTTTTTTTTTAAAAAAAAAGTTCCACTTAATGCATCACCGTCGTCGCATACATGCGATAAGGACGTTGCGCTTTATCTGCATAGCCTATGTTTTTTATCATCTTTGAAGGATCATACGAAGCAGTACCTCGCCCGCTCCATTTAATTCCTAAATAGACAAAACTTTTGTCATTATAATGAGGATTTGTAGTCATCGCATATTCCCCAGAACCAGTTTCCAGCCCTTGTTTAATCAAAAACACGAGTTCCGTGTCGGTGGGAATCCTCATGCCTTTTATTCTCATGACGTAGTCAGTATTCGAAAACATTTTAAAATTACCTGATGTATTTTCATAAACATCTTTCTTACTCGCGTAATGCGTCACATTCCCTGCATTTATAATATCATAGTTGCTTGCACTCAAACCACTCAAATTATAGTTATTTTCAGGACGGTAGGCGCAATAATATCGAAACTCCTTGCTATAGCTTGTGCCACTTAATACACCATCAGCATTTGCATAATAATAAAATGTATTATTCACAATTTTATTAGTAAACTTTATCCTCGTTGGGCTAGTGGAGACGAGGTTTGATGTCCAATAATATTCTGAACCGTTATCGTTATGATTCAAACCAGCTCGAATTGCCGCCGTCATTTCATCAATACCAGGCAAATGCCCGCCATCTTTAAGGCAATTATTAGCCGCCTCAAAATAGGTTGCCGCCACTCGTGCACTGCTATCCATGCGAAGCAATGGATCCACCTCAAAGGTCAGATTAATTTTAGGCTGCGGGAACACCGGTTTGTTATCCACAAGTTTGACGGGCTCGCTAATGCACCGGAATTGTTGGGCCACTTTCATACTTTGGCCAAAATTTCGATAAGTATCCTCTGTATAATCTGTCTTATCATTGCCTACCGCTGCCCAGCCAAACGTTGCCGCTCCCATTGTCTTTGTCGGCGAAGCCCAAATTTTGTTCTTGGTTCCAGAACCATTCGGAAGGCCTGCACGAATCAAACTATATAATTCTGCTGTCGTTGGCAGACGTGCCCCCATCTTGCGGCACTCTTCTGCCGCCTGAACCCAATATTGTTTAGGCCTATCCCGTCTGTCTACGATATATTCCTTATCGCCCAGTTTGATCGAAACACACCCATTTTCACTCGAACTGCCATGGCAATTGACGCCCGTGAACGTGAACGGCCTTTCAACCGGATCCCAGACACAGCGATAAGCCATATCTTTTGTTCTATCCATACTATCCATTGCCCCATTCTTAACGAACATTACCTCTGCCTTATCCGCCCCAAGACCAGGCGTATCTGTCCATATTTGTGGGTCAGCAATGTCATCAGAAAGCCCCTTTTCACCTGTTTCGGAATTATTTCTATATATTTCTGTCGGCGTGGGCAACCGGCCACCAATGTCTTTGCATTTTTTCACGGCATCGGCATGAGGTTGTTTCGGACGATTTCCCCTATCCCATACCAATCCCCACGGATCGATATATTCACCGTTTTCAGCCAGTCCTCCCGTCCTGTTTGGATTACATTTCCCATCGACCACAAAATAATTCTTATCACAATTCTCTAATTTACAAACGCCGTCATGACACGATGCCGTACCATTATCAAAATGACATACATTGCCATGCGCCCCACAGTTCTCTAAACTGTCTTCTTCACAAATATTATTATTCTCATATACATGTCCCGTCACACACGACTTTACCTTACACTCCTCATTTTCACAAGTCCCCGTACTCCAATTCGCGATGATACCGGCGCATTGATTTCCATGGCTCCCGCAATTATTGATATCATCTTTTTCACACCCGCCATCATGCGGATGATACCCATCGCTGCACTTCTGAACCTCGCATTTTCCATTCACACATGCCATCTGATCGACATTTTCCTTCACGCAGCTGTTGCCGTGGCTGCCGCAATTCTCAAGCGAATCTTCCTCACACGTCGTATCGTCTCCTTCGCCCGTCACATGCTTGTTCTCGCCACAAAAATTAACAATACATGCCCCATTCACGCATTGTTCATCAGAATTGCATTGCGTGCACTTTCCCGCGATACCACAATAATCCGCATTATATTTGCCATTTTGACAAACGCCATTGTGATTGCAAAAATTCTCCTGACAGCTCGTCGCCACACACTCGCCATCCTTCGAACAAAAACCATCTTCAAATCCAGTCACGCTCTTGCATTGACGCCCATGAACGCCACAATTGTCCATGTCGTTTTCTTCGCATTTGTTCCCATATAAATGCTGATTCTCATCGCATTGATCCATATAAATGCATCGGCCCTTCTTTAACGCGTAATCCGCTTCACACGTTTCCGCAATGCAGGCAGAATTCTGACATTCCCCCGTCCGCCATCCTTCCAGCTGAGTACAGTTCACCTTCCCCGCACCGCACTCCTCCAGTGTGTCCTCCACACACTCCCCATGTGACGCATGCATCCCCGCTTCTGTGCACTCTACCGTTTCGACGCATACCCCGGCTCTGCACTTTTCATAATCTGAACAGGCATTCCCGCACTTTCCACAGTTCTCCCGATCCGTCTTGATATTCACACACTCGCCACACATAACCTGCCCGACTTCGGGACATAAACTGCAAGCCTTCCCAACGATCTCCGCATCTTCGTCTTCGACATCCACGCAATACCATTCACTCGGACATTCATTTTTCTTAATATACTCAAAATGTTCCGCCTTTAGTGGTGAACTATCCCCAACCTCCTCATACGACGCCACGGGCTCATTCGGGTTTCCGTCAATAAGCCCAAGCGCAGGATTCCTCGAATCACCACAGGCCACAATCGCATCCTCAAGTGCACAGCCATACATTCCACCTATCAACGCAATCGCAACTGCTAAAATATATTTCTTATTCATAATCCGCTCTCTTCGCTGTTTAATTTCGGGACAAGTTATCGATTTCTGGATGCCGGATCCACCTCCATCCCATTTTAGCCGATTTTATCCGCCATGTAAGCTTTTTTAAGTGCAAAAACAGATTACTATGATCTGTTGCCATTCCATGCCCCCGGATTTGACCCACGGTGTACGCAAAGTCCTCTGATACCTTATTTTCAAAGCCCGTAGGGCTTTAATATCAATAGCCCCCGGCAACGCCGGGGGATTAATGAAATCAACCAAAATTGAACCCGGTAGGGGGCATTGCCCCCCCCCTACGGCGTTCATCGTCTCACGACTTTGCGAACACCGTGCTCGATCCACCGGTAGGCGCTACGCGCTGTCGAGTTCTT
>JAZODZ010000576.1:0-12136 GCA_045597285.1 Myxococcota bacterium | reverse complement strand
CGCAGACGGCTCGCAGACGGCTCGCAGACGGCTCGCAGACGGCTCGCAGACGGCTCGCAGACGGCTCGCAGACGGCTCGCAGACGGCTCGCAGACGGCTCGCAGACGGCTCGCAGACGGCTCGCAGACGGCTCGTAGACGGCTCGCAGACGGCTCGCAGACGGCTCGCAGACGGCTCGCAGACGGCTTCTGGTTAAATGCCGATTTATGAGAAATTTCTCATAAAAAGGCTTGCTTTTGATATGAGTTATTGCTAATAACACACTTGTTCACGGGGCAACCGGGACGCTCTTTGACAGCAGAAGATAAGGAGGTTGAATGGAAATCATCTACTACGAAACGGCATCCGGCGAAAAGCCAGCCAGCGACTACATCGACAGTCTGCCGGTCAAAGCGAGGCAAAAGGTTTTCAGGACGATTGGGCTGCTCGAATCCCTCGGGCGACAGCTCAAGAGACCGTTTTCAAGTCCGTTGCGAGATGGCATCCTTGAGTTACGAACACAATTCGCAAGTGACCAGTTTCGGGTTCTTTACTTTTTTGTGGTTGGCGACAAAGCCATCCTGACCAACGGATTCACGAAAAAGACGGATCAGGTTCCTGACGATGAGATTGAGCGAGCCAAGCGATACCGCACCGACTACGAATCACGAAACAAATAACCGCAGGCCCCGCAAGGGGCTTGCAAAGGAGTATGACTATGACATTCGAGGAACATCTGGCAAAAAGCATGAAGGATCCAAAGTTCAAAGAAGGGTATGACGATTTAGAGGCGAGTTACAGCCTCATCGAAACGCTCATCCGCGCACGAAACGAGGAAGGCATCACCCAAGCCGAACTGGCAAAGCGAACGGGTATCGCACAAAGCGAGCTGTCGAAGATCGAAACAGGCGAGGCCAATCCCTCGCTCCGTCGAATCAATCGCATTGCCAAAGGGCTTGGCCGCAAAGTCCAAATCACGTTTGCCCCGCGTGACTAACCGAAGGTGTCCATTCAATCCCACAGGATAGCAAAGCCCCCAGCGATGGGGGCTTTTTTGTGGCATTATGTTCACATTTGACACCTGTTTTTTTTTTCAGGCATTTTTAACACCGACGTGTGCGCGGCTCGGTATCATGCCGCGTGCCGGGGGATTCGATAACCATTTTGAGGAGGTAGATATGCCCGAGAGAAAACTGGATCACAGCAGACCGCCGCTGCCGTTCGTGGGTAGCAAAATGCGCTGGTGGCGCGAGCTAGAGGGACTTGCGCGGTCGTTGCCTCGTGGCGGCTGTGTATTTGATGCGTTTGGCGGTTCGCTTTCGGCGGCGCGGGTGATCAAAGACGCCCGCCCTGATTTGACCGTCGTCACCAATGACTATGAACACGTGTACAGGAACAGGTTAGACGCCGCGCCCGAGACCGCCGAGGTCTTGCGGGAATTGCAGGGCTTTGTACCGCCGCAAACGGGTAAATGCTTTGAGCGGCTTGATCCCGAGATACAGGCGCGTGCAGTGGCCATCGTCGAAACGGCAAGCGACTGGCAGACGGCATGGGGATGGCTCAATAAAAAGTCGTCCATTCGTAACAAGGTGCCGATTACGCAAAGCATTGATGTCGAGCGGTGCCAGGGTTGGACGGATGAGCTGTTGGTCATCGACGAACGACTGGACGAACGCGAGGCGCGGTATGTGGTCAATTCTGGCGCGTTCGTCATGCTCGATCCGCCGTACTATGGCAAGGATCAGGTGAGCTATTCCGAGGGCATCGATGACGCGCAAGCCTTCACCCAAGCCGTCATTGAGACCGGGAACAACTGGTGTTTATTCGAGTGCCCTGATTCGCCTTTGGTACAGCTCGCCATGCCCCTTGCCACAACCATTATCCCATATTCTGGCAAACCAGGGCGAATGAAAGTCCGAGAAATTATGCTTGTGCGCCAATGGCCGCCGCCGGAAGTAGAAGCCCCGCCTGTTTGCTCAGTCTCCGTGCCGGATTATCCACAGGGGTTTTGCACAGGGGAATGTGGACAAGTGCAGATGTGATGCGGTGGAGGCAATAAAAAAGCCCCCAATTTGGGGGCTTCGGTGATTTGTACAGTTAGTATTTAGGCGGAATGCGTCCGATGGTGCGTCCATTGTCATCCACTGGCATTTGACGCACTTTTCGACTTCTGCGCCGCCGCTGGCACCAATCACAACCACCATGACAACGGCAGCCTCTATCGAACGATCTGCAATCGTAATACTGCTTGCGGTGTTCCTTGCCATGTTCAATGGCCTTGTCCAGTGACATGTTGCGCCTCCGTTATGGTTCAAGATATTCCTCAATGACGGCCTTTGCTTCAAGCCATCCGTTGCAAACGACGGTCTTGTAACCGACTTCGGCGAGCTGTTCGAGCATGTTCTTTTGCTTGCCGGAAACGCGCCCGCCTTTGGTCTTTTTCATCTCGATAAACAGGCCGTCATAATTGCGATAAGGAAAGGCCAGGAACAGGTCGGGGACACCTGCGCGAACGCCCTCGGCTTTGAGCTTCGATGCCACGATGATGTTTCGCTGGCCGCCGTTCGGGATCGCGAAAAGCAACGCTTCGGGAATGCCGAAGCCACGGCAGGCAAGTTGCCACCATTGCATGAGATTGACCTGCTCGGTGTGTTCGAGGGATTTCATGGTTGTGCCTCCTGAGCGGCAAGTGCCTTCAAATCAGATTCATCCTTGAACGTGATAGTTATCCGTTCGCCGTGATTCGGATCGGCTTCAATGAGTCCGCCGCGCTGGCCATGATACAGCTTGTAAAACGTGACACAGCTTCCCCATGCGTGCGGGTAGATTTCCTCGTCGTCATCGAAATACTTGTCTAGCGTTTCCTTGAAATCTCTGTATTTCATCGTTGCGCCTCCCGAGCGGTCATCCGCTTCAAATTCGACCTGATCCACACGTCCGAAGGCACGAGATAAACCTCTTTGCTTTCCAGCGGCTTGCGTACCTCAAAAGCATCGAAGGGATTGTCCGTGCTGTTGTACACGCTGCCGATCCTGACCTGAATTGTCGGGCTGGTCTCTTTCATTATCCGCGTGAGTTGGGCAATAAGATCGCTGATCGTCATAATTAGCCTCCAATCCCGTCGGTGCCAGTCCAAAAATCGTAGACCGTCTGCTTCCGGCTTCGTATGTCGAGCGCGAAGCCTTCGCATATCTTGGCAATTTCCGCCTCGTTCCGCTCGCAACTCCACGGAAGCTCTTTGACCAGCGTACTCGGCGACATGCTCTCGGATAGCCTGAAAATCTCATGGTCAAGCGCCTGTAAATACGCAATCGAGATCCCGGATTCACATTCACGACCTTTTTGCACGCTCAGCCGATGGTTGATCCGCTGTTTGCATATCCCCGGCGCGACATTCAGGAAGATGGCCACTGCCGGTGGTTCCAGATTCACCTTCATGTCGGTGTGGTGGCTCAGGTACGTGGCATAGTCCCGCTCGCTGAAATAGCCCAGCTGTCTCTGCACATTCGCAAAACACACGTCTCCGTAGTAGCTCCGATCCAGCACAACGAACCCGCCATTATGCCTCACCTTGCTCTGTGCGTACTTCTGCGCCCGATAACGCCGCGTGAGCAGGAACATCTGCATTTCAAATGCCCACCGGGCCGGGTCTCGGTAGTAGTCAGCTAAATATGGGTTCGTCCCATCTGCCGGTTCAGGCAGATACTCTCCGTCCAACGCCCTTGCCAAAATCTGGGCAAACGTCGATTTCCCCGCACCGATGTTGCCCTCCACGATAATCACTCCGCCGTTCATGGTCACTTCTCCTGTCTATTCCGGGATGTGGCCAATTTAAGGCGGAATTATGTGGCCAATTTAGAGCGGAAAATACAAATAGCAAACTCGGTAATTTATTGATATGTGAATAGCGCATTTGGATAAAGTGTGTGGACTCTCTGTGGAGTTTGTGATTTTGGGATTTTCTTGTTTCCTTGTTTCCTTGGTGGACAGTTTCAAAACTTCCATGAAATAAGGAGTTGTGGTATAAGGGAAATGTCCCGTTGCTGTAGAAACGAGGTGGCGGGATGTTTCGGGATAGGGTGTTTTTACAGTAGGGTGTCATGATTGGGTTAAATCGACTTCCATTCGCATTCGTTGTCCTGGGATTGGGCGCGGCCGGGTGTACGCTGGATGTGTATGGCGAGAAATGTTCGGATTGGGCGGCGATCTACGACGAAGGTATTCGGAAAGAGCCCACTGAGAGTTCATCGGAAGCCCAGGACGCAAGGCGTGTTGGGAATTGTCCCGAAAACTATATTTGTGACAAATCAATCGAAAGTCAGAATATTTGTATTACGAGATGTTATCAAAAGTGTGGCACGAATGGTTGCGGGCCAAATGGGGAATGCTTATGCCCAGAATTTTGTAAAAATGGGTGTGATGAGAAGGGAGCGTGCATTGCACTCGAAGATTGTTTGAATGGCGTGGATACGAATGGTGCGTGTATTTGTCCTGAAACGTGCACTACCGGATGCAATGGATTCGGAGAATGTATATGCCCTGAATCGTGTAAAAATGGCTGTGATGAGAATGGCAAGTGTATTGAGGCAGAAGACTGCGTTAATGGCGTGGATACGAATGGTGCGTGTATTTGTCCTGAAACATGCACTACTGGATGTGATGTGGTCGGAGAATGTATATGTCCGGAAGCTTGTAAAAATGGCTGTGATGAGAATGGCAGGTGTATTGAAGCAGAAGACTGCGTTAATGGTTTAGATACAAATGGTACTTGTATTTGTCCATCAATTTGCGTGAATGGGTGTGAAGACAACGGCTCTTGCAGATGTCCGGGGACTTGTGTGAACGGGTGTAATGATGACGGAACGTGCAGATGCCCATACGATTGCGAGAGTGATATTTGTGACAGTACAGGCGAAACCTGTTGTCCTGATATTTGTGTGGCAGGGTGCAAGAGTTCTGGTGAATGCCTTT
This sequence comes from Myxococcota bacterium, assembly GCA_045597285.1. GTDB lineage: Bacteria > Myxococcota_A > Bradymonadia > UBA4248 > UBA4248 > UBA4248. The sequence continues at coordinate 7,186 of JAZODZ010000576.1, read as the reverse complement.
GTAAGGATGGATGCCCTATGTGTGACGCAACGGGATCAACTTGTTGTAATGAAAAATGTCTATACGGTTGTGATATCACAGGTGGAGTGTGTAGTTGTGAAACATCGTGCACATCAAATTTATGCAATGAAACGGGGGAAGAGTGTTCATGTGCAGAATCGTGTGCTGAAGGGACCGTGTGTTCTTCTATAACTGGTAAGTGTTCGTGCCTTCCGCAGTGCAAATATGGATGTAACGAAAATGGAACGTGTGATGTGGCATGTGAGAATAAAAATTGTGGAGAGAACGAAAAGTGTGAGGAAGGAGAGTGTATTAATTTGTGCGTAGGTGTTGTGTGTGGTGATGGTGAGTATTGCAGTTATGGCCACTGCCTTCTCATGGATGCGAATGGCAACCATTTGCACGACAAATATGAAACTGCCGTGAAGCAAGGCACGAGTTGCCGCAAGTACTCCGACTGCGATTCGAGCTCTGGCAGGGGGGATGGTTTCTGCGACAGTTTTATCGGATATAAATGTGCGACCAAATGTACCAACAATTCGCAATGTCTCAATGGCTATATCTGCCGTCCGGATGGACGATGTGCACCAAAGGGGTTTGTGACTGTTTGGAAAATTCCATCCAATAATCGAGAACTTGTACTTCCCAAGTCAACCAAAGCCTGTACTATCGATTGGGGGGATGGGAAAACGGATAGTTGCTCGACAACTGAACCTTTTAAGCATACCTATACGAGTGGTGGAACCTATACAGTCACGATTACGGGCGAATACGGGCCGCTGACCTGGCCGCATGAAGAATTCACGAGTTCTGAATATTCCGAAGGCGATTATGCATATCGATATATGGGCACGGACAACACGCCTTCCAAGCTGTCTACTATTAAATCGTATGGGCAAGTTGCTCTGGGGCCGTTTGCATTTGCGTTCTGCGACAATTTGACAACCTTATCCTCGGTTGATATTCCAGATGCAAGTAAAATGACCGATTTGAACAATGCCTTTCAGAATTCTAAATTCAATCAGCCGATTGAGAATTGGGATATTTCGAATGTGACAAACCTGAGTTATATGTTTTGCAATGCGACTGAATTCAATCAGCCACTCAATAGATGGGATACATCCAAGGTTACGACGATAACCTTTATGTTTTCAAATGCGAAAAATTTTAATCGGCCGCTCAATGGCTGGGATACTTCACAAGTAAAAGGTATGGCAGCAACCTTCCGCAAAGCGTATCATTTCAACAATGCGATTGGGGGATGGAAGACGGATAAGGTGACGTCGATGTCGACGATGTTTTTAATGGCAGAGCAGTTTAATCAGGATATAAAAGATTGGAACACCGAGAACGTGACAAATATGGGGTATATGTTTCACGGTGCCAAGGCATTTAATCAGCCGCTCAATTCGTGGAATACGACCAGTGTTAAAAATATGAAATATATGTTTTATGGCGCATACAGTTTTAATCAATCATTGAGCAAATGGAATACGGTCAATGTGACGGATATGTCATATATGTTTTATGGTGCCACGGCATTCAATAAATCATTAAATAACTGGAATGTCGTCAATGTGACTAATATGTCCTGTATGTTCAGAGACGCTACGTCATTCAACTCGGAATTGAACAACTGGAATGTCGTCAATGTCACAGAGATGACTAGAATGTTTAGGAATACAACGAATTTTAATCAGCCACTCAGCAACTGGAACACTGCACAAGTGACCGATATGACGAGTATGTTTAATGGCGCAACGGCATTTGATCAGGATCTGAGTATGTGGAAAGTCTTCGGGACGATGAGTAATATATTCACAGGGACAAGTTTATCTCAGGCAAATTATTGCAAGATTCAGAACTCGTCGACTTGGCTCAACAAGAGCGGTTTGGGGCTAAGCTATAGCTGTGAATGAGGATTACAGGAATCTTTGGGTCGATTTATTTGATCTCCCCGATAGGTGCCAACCGGGCAAAGCGTAAAGCTTCTATTATTTGCACGCAACAAGGTCTCAACTTTCAAGTCGCCTGGAGTTGTGCTATAAAGGATCAATACTCGTCTGGAACGGGTAGGGGGGCGAGTGTAAACGGCGCTATGGTTTTGGTATTTCAAGGATTGTGTGGATAATACTTGAGGTTATGATGAATCGTCATCTATTTGCAGTCGTTGTTATGGCATTGGTTGCGTCGTGTGCGGGATGCACACTTGGTGAGAGTCATGCCGACATTTATGGTGAAAAATGCCGCGATTGGGTTGCTGTGTATGACAATGGCGTTTCGGTCGATTTCAGTTCGGCTTCGGTGGGGGATTTGGAAGCGAGGGAGGCGGGATACTGTCCCGATGAATTCATTTGCTCGTTGAATTCGGAAAAAGAAAAGATTTGTCGAAGAAAGTGCGATGAAAACTCGTATTTGTGCAATGAAAAGTGTCTATCCACGGATAAGTACATATTTTCCCATAGCAAATATGAAGGCCTCGATTATTGCGAGGCAACACTGAAGTGTCCAGAGAATTGCAAGCATGGTTGTGATGAAAGCCTGATTTGCAAGTGTGCTGATGGTTGCGTGAATGGCTGTGATGAGACGGGTGCTTGTCAATGTGATAAAAAATGTGTGAACGGTTGCGACGAAACGGGGGCTTGTCAATGCGCGGATGACTGCGCAAACGGTTGCGATGAAACGGGTGCTTGCAAATGCGCAGATGGCTGTGTGAATGGTTGTGATGAAAAAGGAAAATGTACGTGTCCGGAAACCTGCTCGACGAGCTGTGATGAGGATGGCAGATGTCAATGCAATGCAATGTGTCCCACTGTTTGCAATCCCAACGGGGAATGCATTTGCCAGAAAGGGGATGCAGTTTGCGTTAGTTCGACCGAGATAAAGGAATGCTTTGATAATGTCTGGGTGACAAGTGGCTGTCCGGCGGGGTGTCAGCAAGGAGAGGTTGAAAAACGCGACGCGTGCATTCCGTTTGTTTGCCATGATGACGATGTTCAATGCGATTCGGGGAATGAACATAAAATTCAGGTTTGTAAGAATAATACCTGGCAGGATGCTCAAAAAGATTGTCAATATGGATGCGATAATGGTGAGTGTTTGCAGTCTGAATCTATCATGATTTCCAATTATAAAGTTAGCCTGCTCAATGACGGATTGGAAAATTCCAGTGAAAACTCAAAAGACATTATTATCAAATATATCGTGAATATGATAGTGACTTCGATTGATTTTTCGATCGAGGCCAGTAACATGAATTGCGTGCTCGTGACAAAAAAACAGCAGGATGACAATTCAACCAAACTGACGATCACGGTGAACCCAGAGGTGCCGAGTTGCGCAACAACATTGACGTTGAAGGCGGGAAAAGTTGAAAAGACGGTGGATGTGCGCGTGTTTGGTGCTACCGAGGACGAAAATGCCAATCATTTGCTAGATTATTATGAAACCGCATCGAAACAGGGGGAGGATTGTCATAAATACAGCGATTGTAATTCAAAGGATGGCCATGAAAAAGGATTCTGCGATAGCTTTATCGGGTATAAGTGTTCGACGAAATGTACGGATGATTCGCAGTGCGTTCCGGATGAAACGCTAGATGGCAATTCATTTCACTACATTTGTCGCAATGATGGACGCTGCGCGCCGGATACGTTCGAGACCGTATGGAGAACGACGACGGCGAATGATTCGATTCTAATCCATCTGAAAAATGCACATGAATGCAATTTTGATATAGAGTGGGGAGATGGTACGAAAGCACATATAGAAAGTTGTGCCGACGATCTAACGCATACCTATTCAAAATCCGGTGACCACCATGTCAGAATAAAGGGCACTTTGTTGGGATGGCATACGACCACTGCTGCGGATGTATTCGATGATAATGCGGCTAAACTGGTTGAAGTTGTTTCATTTGGAACTGTTGGATTTGGGGCAAGTATTGGAATCTATTCCAACGTATTTGCATTTGCAAACGCCAGCAATCTTGAAAAACTATCAGATGTCGATATTCCTGATGCCAGTAAATTGGCATCCATGACTGGAATGTTTAATGGAAGTACCAAGTTTAATTATCCGATAGGTAATTGGGATACATCAAATGTCAAGGATATGTCTTATTTGTTTGGAGCTGCATCCAAGTTTAATCAAGATATCGGGCGCTGGGATACATCCAGTGTCACGACGATGATGTCCATGTTTTATAATGCGATTGCGTTTAATCAGGATATCAGTCGGTGGGATACGTCGAATGTGACGACAATGCATTCCATGTTTTATAATGCCGCGGCATTTAATCAGGATATCGGAAACTGGGATACCTCGAATGTCACGATCATGATGCAATTGTTTTATGGTGCGTCAGCGTTTAACAAAAATATTGGTAGCTGGAATACTTCCTATGTCATTTATATGAACAGTATGTTTAATGGTGCAACTTCGTTCAATCAGGATATTAGTGGCTGGGATACATCTGATGTCAGATTTATCGCGTATATGTTTAAAAATGCCTCGGCATTTAATCAGGACATCAGTGGATGGAATGTGGGCAAGGTGACGTCGTTTAAAAATATTTTCTGCAACTCGGGTTTGAGCGATGAGATGAAGAATACAATTAAAGAACAGTGGAGTAAGTGGAATACTTCACTTGATAATATATTTGTTTGTGATTAGAAACGATTATTCCGCCTGCGTATCGCGAAAGCGATAGCAGGCGGCACAGCGGCGTATGCAATAGCCGCTGTCGCTTGGCTGTATGCGCCGTTGGCGCATAGGCCGCGCCCTGAAAATAATCGACGTGCGACGTTGCGTTTTTTGTCAAAAATAGCTGCATTTCGCTTTGATTGTCATTGGATTGTCTGTTGCCGGGTGTACGCTTGGCGAGATTTATGGCGATAAGTGCCCGGATTGAGTGGCGGTCTATGAAGATGGGGGGGCGATTGAGGCGTCACAGATTTTGACGGTACCCTTGAAATTTGAATATTATATAATTTCTGTTATAATAAATGATAGGGAATGTTCCCGTTGGGAGGGAAATATGAAATCTTTTGAAATCTTTGCGATGGTTGTATGGTTTGCGGCATGTGTGTTTGCAGTCAATGGTTGCGGTGGCAGTGAAGATGCGGAGTGCGGCAACGGCATTCTGGAGAGCGGCGAAGAGTGCGACGGCCTCGATGTTGGCTCTCTGACGTGCACGACGCTCGGCATGACGGGCTCGGTTGCGTGCACATCCGAGTGCAAGCTCGACCTTTCGGCGTGTAAATCGGCGAGTGCGGGCTTTTGCGGCGACGGCATTAAAAATGGCAGTGAGGCGTGCGACAAGACCGATTTTGGCGGTCTGACGTGCGCGACGTATGGCTTGCCCGGTTCGATGACGTGTAACCCCGACTGTACGCTCAATCTTTCGACGTGTACAGCGCCGAGCGAGGGCTTTTGCGGCGATGGCATCAAAAATGGCAGTGAGGTGTGCGACTTGGCCGATCTAGGAGGCGCGTCGTGCGAGAATCTCGGCATGACTGGTAAAGTTTCGTGCAACCCCGACTGTACGCTCGATCTTTCGCAATGTATAAAAGGTGGCAGTTGCGGCGATAATATAAAGAATGGCGAAGAAGAGTGTGATAATGAAGATTTTGGCGATGCGACGTGTGCGAGCGTCGATCCTTCGCGGCCCTTTGGACGCTTGGGGTGTACGATAGATTGTAAGATTGCGGCGGTTTTCTGCGGCAAAGCCGACCTCGGGCTTCAGGCACCAATGCCGGATTATGAAAACACGGATGCGCAGTGCTCCAACGGTATCAACGATTTCCACACGCAGACCAAGTACGGTACAGAGGCGAGCTGGTTCGATTGTAAAAATAATGTATGTACGCAATCGCCGATTGTACAGGTTTGCAAGGGCACGGAAAATAATGATATAGCGTGTTCCGACGGTATTGATAATAAAACGAGCGATATATTGCAGCAAGGTTATAAGAATAGAACGAACGGCCTGACCGATTGCGAGGATCCGTCTTGTTATAAAAATTGGCGCGTGACCGTGTGCGGTGGCAAGTCGGCACACTGGGAGCTGGGCGCGGATTGCGTGGATGGCGAAGATAATGACGGCGACGGGCTGGCGGATTGCGAGGATCCCGACTGCCTCCATGCTGGCGCGTCGCAGTGCGTGTTTCCGGCCATCATGAAGCGCGTTCTCTTTGACAATGCGCACCACGAAATCGCTGGGGCTGTGGATTGGGTTGTCGATGTGACCGGCCGCCATCCATATCCGAGTATGCCTGAAAAAGAAACCGACTGGCATGGCTCGCTATCCTCATTTGCCCGAGATTTGATGCTGACGGGCGATTATATTGTTGAAACGTTGCCCGAAGACCGCGCATTTACTTATAATGATAGTACGAATCCGCAGGATTTGGTGTATTATAGCATTCTCGTCATTCCCGAGCCGAGTTCGCAAATCAGCGCGGACGAAGCGAAAGCTATCTATGAATTTGTCAAAGACGGCGGTGGCCTGCTGCTCATCGCGGATCACGAGGGCGCGGATCGCGACGGCAATGGATACGATTCCGTGCGGGCTATTAACGAAATGCTCGCGGCCATGCCCGGCGCGACTTCAAAAGAAGCCAATCCGTTCGGGTTTTATGTCCTACCGGGTTCGATGAACAATAGCACGACGATGGTCGCAGACGGTGCGGAGCCTGGCTTCGTGACGAATCGGGCCGGCACGATTCAATCGACGGGGATGTATGGCGCGGCTGGCTTCCAGATCGTCGATTCGGAAAACGTCAAACCCGCATTAAATAAGGCCAATTCAAGCGACGTGTTCGCCGTGACAGCCACAGTCGGCAGCGGCCGCGTCGTTGCCATCGGTGACAGCGCAATCATCGGCGACGGTACGAATTTCCTCGGACTCACGGTTAATTCCGAAAACGGCTACATCGATACAAAACTCGATAACCGCATTCTCCTTTTGAACGCCATCGACTGGATTGCCGGGAAATAATGGGGGCCGCCTATGCGCCGTTGGCGCATACGTCGGCGAGAGACGTTCCACGGAACGTCTCTACAAAAATTCTATGGATTCGCCTATGCGCCGTTGCGCATACGGCGAACATGGGCGCGTGTCACGACACGCGCCTACCATGGGCACGGCTATCGCGATGCGATACGCCGTGCGGGTTGGTGCGCT
>JAZODZ010000575.1:0-27540 GCA_045597285.1 Myxococcota bacterium | reverse complement strand
AATGCGCGTACCCACGCGAACCAACAGATTGGCCTGTTTCTTAATGCCAAGTCCCGAAACCGTTAAAACGCGCTCAAACATCGGTTTCTGCAATACCACGGCTTCATAAACCGCATTCGCGGTCGCGACATTCTGCACCACGACGCCAACCGATGCCGGCAACGCGCCCGATGCAATTCGACGCCCCGTCAAAGCATAAATGAGCTGTTTTTCACCGCCCTGCGGGTATTTGGTTTTAAGCGGACATACCGTAATTTCGGAGAATTTGGACGTTGCGCTTGCCATGGCTTCGATGGCATCGGGCTTATTATCTTCAATGCCGATGAGCGCATTCTTTACGCCGAGGACTTTCATCAAAATGCGAATGCCCTCAACGATTTGCTCCGATTTTTCGAGCATCAGACGATGGTCGGCTGTCAAATAAGGCTCGCATTCCGCACCGTTGATGACGAGATCCGTAATCGTCATACCGGGAGGCGGGGTCAGTTTGGCGTGCGCCGGAAATCCCGCGCCGCCAGCGCCCACGATCCCTGCATTCTTGATGCAGTCGAGCAATTCCGCGGGTTCCAGCCCGCTCCAGTCGCGCTTCTCGAACTCAACGGGGGCCGCCTCTTTATCGGTTTCGATGATGACGGCCGGTGCCATGATCTTCGTCGGATGTCCGGCAAACCCAATTGCCTTGACTTTCCCAGCCCACGATGCGTGGACGTTCGTCCCGAGACCTTTCTTCACCTCGCCAATCACCTGTCCCTGACTCACCTTGTCGCCTTTTTTGACAAGGGCTTCGCAAGGGGCACCGATATGCTGACCAAGTTGTATTGCAATTTCCGATGGCACAGGCATGACCTCAATCGGCAGTCCCTGTGTCAGTTCCTTATGGGCATCCGGATGAACGCCACCTTTCTTAAATGTTAGTAATTTTCCCAGTTTTCCCATATATCTCCTCGCAATTGGAGAAAGAAAATCTCGGCTATTTCGCCCTTTATTGCCGTTTTGTCAAGGCTTAAGGCTAATCGGCTACTGAACAATGACCTCGACATCCCCCTCATCTTTCTTTTCTTCCACACCCACCACCTTGTGGAACATCGATTTGAAATCATCGAGAATGACGTAATTGCAAGGCACGATGACGATCGTAATGACCGCAGAAAAGAGCACACCCACGCCCAGACTGATAGCCATCGGAATGAGGAACCGTGCTTCCTTGGAAGTTTCGAGAATCATTGGGAAGACGCCCAGGAATGTCGTGATAACAGACAGGAAAATCGGGCGAAAGCGCTTCGTAGCCCCCTCCACAACGGCATCGTGAAGCGTCATGCCTTCTTTGAGGAAGTCGTTCACGACGCTCGTCAACACGATGGACGCGTTGACGACGACGCCCGAAAGCGCAATCATACCCAGAATACTGATAAGGCTCAGGTTATACCCGCACCAGATATGACCGAGAATAGCACCGACAAACCCGAATGGAATCGCGACGAGAATCATTATCGGCTGCGAATACGACCGCGATGAAACTGCAAGCATCGCGTACATGACGAAGATCGAGAACGCAAAGAACAGAATCATCTTGGACCACATTTCGCCGGAATCGGCATGCATACCGCCCATCGACAACGTCAGCCCCGGATAACTCGCCTGAAGCTCCGCCATGTCTTTTTCTTCGATCTGCTTCATCACCTGCTCGACCGTCGTCACCTCGCCATCGAGTTCCGCGCCGACCGACAGGATTCGTTTGCTGTTCGTTCGCTGAATGCTCTTATAAGCATGACCACGCTCCACTGTTGCGGCCTCCGAAAGAGGAATCTCGCCACCGGACGGCGTCCGAATCAGGAAGTCTTCGACGAGCGCTTCGGAAGAACGAACGTCTTTGGGATAACGGACGAAAACCTTCACCGTATTGCGCCCACGCTGCTGACGAAGCGCTTCAGACCCATAAACTGCGGCACGAAGCTGTTTTGCGAAATCGTTTTCGGTAATGCCGAGTGCGCGAGCCTCGGAAGTCAGTTTGTACGACAACTGTGCCTTGCCAGCCGACGTGTTGACATCGACGTCATTGACGCCATCATATTTCTTCAACCTTTCGGCAAAATCGGCTGCCGCCAGTTCGAGAATGTCGCTGTCGCGATGAGAAAGATTGAACTGCGCACCGGCACCGCTACCGCCGCCGCCACCACCAGGGCCGCCGCCACCGCCGCCACCGCCAGGCCCCTGGTTAAACCGGGAGCTCAATGCTTCAACACCAGGAATCTCGCCAACTTTCGTACGCCAAGCCCTCGAAAAATCACTCGATGCAAACAGACCCTCGCGCTCATTCGCCGGGGTCAGATAAACCTGAATCATCGCCGATGTCCCACCGGAAATCTGCGAATAATACCCTTTAAAATGCTCCACGCCGAAATCCGCCATCGTCTCCTGCGTCTTTTGAAGCACGTATTTCTCGACTTCACGAATACGACTGACAGGACTGCCCTCGGCCATTCGAATCGACGCCGTCACCTGATCACCTTCGACTTCCGGCATCATCGTGTAACGAAGACGCCCACTCGCAACATAGCCAATCGTGCCAATCAAAAGCGCTATCGACAACGCCACAACCGCATATCGATATCGCACGCAGAACACGATGAATTTGCGAATAAATTTATTGATAAACCACTCAAACCCATTCGCTATCTTGCGCTGCATGATCTCGAAAAGTTTCAAAAAACCATCGGTCTTGCGCTTCATGTGCGAGAGATGCGCCGGCAAAATCAACATCGATTCGGCAATCGAAATGCAAAGAATGATGATGACGATAATTGGCAAATCGCGATATGTTTTGCCAAGCATACCCGGCAAAAACATCAGCGGAATAAAAGCTATAATCGACGTTATGACCGAAAAAATGACAGGCACAGACACCGATTTGAGCGTCATTAACGACGCGATGATCCCCTTCACCCCTTTTCGGTGATTCACATAGAACTCTTCGCCTATGACGATCGAGTCATCGACGACGATACCGAGTGCAAGGATAAACCCGAACAGGGAAATCATGTTGAACGAAACGTCAAACACGACCATGACGGCAATTGATCCCACGAATGCCGTGAGCATGCCCATGGCCGCCCAAAATGCAATGCGGACATCGAGAAGCAACCCGAGAAACAAAAGGACGAGAATCAAACCGGAATAAGCATTGCTCATAAGCAAATCGATTCGGACGCGGTACGAATCAGCCCGGTCATTGCGAATCCCCACCTCGATCCCATTCGGATATGTCCCGGCATATTCGTCAATGTACTTGTGCACGGCATCGGATACGCCAACTGGCGTTTCATCCCCAAGACAGTACACCGTCATCTGAACAGCAGGTTTGCCATTGTATTGTGCCGAATAATCGGATTCTTCATATCCATCCGTCACCGTCGCAACGTCGCTCAGCTTAATCACGCGCCCGTCAGTGCCCGACTTCAAAACGACATTCTCGAACTCGCTCGCATACCGTTTGCGAAGCGTCGTCCTAAGCGTCACAGCACCGCTTTCGGCCTTCAAATTACCGGCAGTCAAGTCGACAGAACTCGAGCTAATGGCACTCGCAACATCCGAAATCTTTAACCCATAAGCCTGGACAGCCTCCTGCGAAATCTCGACGGAAATCTCAGGACTTTCGACGTTCTGAAGCTCGACCATACTGATGCCGTCCTGAGACATCAGCGAATCGCGGACTTCTTCGGCAATTTCACGCAATGCCGCCTTGTTTGTGTCACCGTAAACGATGACCGACAAAACGGACGATTTTCGCGCCATTTCCTTCACACTCGGCTTGTCCATGTCTTTCGGAAACGTCGTGATCTGGTCGACGGCGCGTTCAATCTCGTTTCGCGCCTTCATGACATTGACGCCGTCTCGAAGCTCAACCATCACACTGCCGGAACCTTCGGATGCCGTGCTCGTAACCTGCTTGACACCATTGATGCCTCGCACGGCTTCTTCAATAGCCATGACAATGCCTTCTTCCACTTCATCGGGCGTCGACCCCGGATAACTCGCGCTCACCATGATGCGCTCGCTTTCGGTGTTCGGCATCAGTTCCTTTCGAAGCGACGGAAGCATGACAAGCCCTGCCACGAGAAACATGAAAAACAGCAGATTCGCGGCGACGCTGTTCTGCGCCATCCACGCCAACGGCCCGTGAAAAAGCGATTTCTCAACGACGATTGGCTCTTTCTTCTCCGGCTCTTGTCCCTGCTCAGAAACTTGATTATCCGGCGTCTTTTGGTTCTTATTCTCAGAAGTTTCCATAGGCTTTATCTATGTGACGTTTCAGGAAACGTTTATCGTTATGTTTTATTTATGAATCGCACTGCTATTTCATACGCAGTGCGAGCCGCGCTATTGACATACGCGCGGCTGTTTATTTGATGCCCCATTGTGGCGCATTGCGTTTTTAGAAAGCCGCCTTTCCCACGTTCCCGCTTTATTTCGGACTACCTTCACCGCGAGGGCCGCCTTCACCGCGAGGGCCGCGTCCACCAGGAACGCCTTCGCCGCGAGGCCCGCGAGCACCGGGGCCACCTTCACCGCGAGGGCCACCTTCACCGCGAGGGCCACGAGCCCCATCAGGCCCACCAAAACCACCAGAGCCTCCCCCCATTCTCCCAGCGTTTTCCGATTCCTCGCCTTTAACACGGAGTTTACGCCCCTCAACTGGCGAACTAATCAGCGTCGTCACGATCCGCTCGCCATCTTCAAGCCCCTCCGTCACATAGACGTTTTCCGTCGTCTTGAACGGCGTCGTCAGCGTCCGAATCGATAACGTGTTGTCCTTGGTACAAACGTATGCCTGATTGCCTTCGCGAACGTGCGTGCGAGATAATTCAATGCTGTTCAGCGGTTCGGCTGCATAAATCGTGGCCGTCACAAATGCCCCAATGAACAGCGATTCTGCCTTGGGTTCGCCCATCGGATCCGGCACAGTGAGCAATACCTGAACCATGCGCCCCAAAGACTCAACCGACGGCTGAATCGATTTGACAACCGCCGGTTTCGTGACCGTTTTGCCACCAATTTCGTACTTCACTTCGGCCTTGAGCTGACTGATGTCGTTGTCGAGATTGAGCCACGCCACATTTGCCGGATTCAGGCTTAAATAAACCCAATGCTCGCTGGCATCGACGATCGTGCCGAGCTGCGTGCCACCAGAAATATAATCACCAAGCGAAATATTCGTCGCCGTGACAACCGCATCATACGGGCACTTGACAATGCTTTTGTTGTAATCGATCTGTGCCTGCTTGACGCTATTTTTGGCCAGCTCGACATCGGCTAGCACTTGCTGTAACTGTGGCTGACGCTTGACGAGGTTCGTTTCGGCATCAGACAGCTTCGTGTCAGCCATCGTATTCTTGAGTGTTTCGAGTTCACTCGTGGCTGCCTTGCCCTTGGCTTCTTCGAGCAACAGATTCACTTCCTTCTGGCGAAGCTGAATCTTCGTATTCGACAGTTTAATGCCGTATTCTTCGGTGTTGATTTTGGCAATCACGGTGCCCTTGGCCAGCTTTGCGCCGGGATAAAAATCCGGGTTTATCCACGTCACGCGGCCATTTGCCTCGCTCTTTATGTTCTGCGTATGACTCGCCTGAACCTGTCCCGTGCCCGATATCGTCACGATGTGATCCGCCTTGTGGACATCGATGACTTCGACAAGCACCCCCGAATCGCGCATCGGGCGTTTCGGCGCCTTGACCGAGTCATCCAGAAAGCTCTTCGCAATAAAAATCCCCGCAATGATGGCAAGGATGACGACAAAGCCCTGAATGATGAATGGTTTTGCTTTACTGCTCAATGATATATCTCCTTCACGGCCTCACAACTTAATGCCATCGCGAGGGACGGATGTTCGGGGGTTAATTTTGCTCTTTTGAATCCTTGTCCTCATCGAGCGAATCCAGGAGTTCATGCGCTCTTTGAGAGCCTTGTTCCGACACATTTTTGAGCCATGACGATCCGCCCATGGCCTTGAACAAATCGATCTGAGCAAGCAAAAGCTGCCGTCTTGCTTCAAGTTCCGACTGCGAATTGGAAATCATGCTCTTGAGTGCCGACAGAACACGGTTATAGGTCAGATCGCCGTTCGCAAAGTGTTGTCTCGAAACCTCGAGGATTTCTTTCTGCCGTTCGAGCTGTGCACGGGCATCGGCGAGATTTTGCTCCCTGAGATGGAGTTTAAGAATCGCCTGCTCGACTTCGGCCATCGCCTGCATGACGGACACCGCATAGGAAAAGCGTTCCGAAACATAGGTAATTTTGGCGCGATCGATCGCAAGCGTTTTCTTATAGCCGTCAAAAATCGAGGCACTGAAACTGGCTGCGATATCCCATAGGAGTTTTTTGAAAAGTTCCGTAATACTGGCAGACCTGAACGAAAGGGAAGCGCTCAGACGAAGCGTCGGCAAACGATCGGCGAGTGCGATGACGATCTGGGCATCGGCCTTCTGTGCATTTCGCTTGGCAATTCTGAGGTCTGGCCTCGATTCTATGAGTTTGTCGGCATCCACAGTGCCGCCGACGTCGATGGCCTCGGGGAGTGAACCATCGGCAACGACCGTGACAGTGCCACCCGCAAGAATCTCAAGCGTACGCTGCGTAATCCGGATATTCGTATCGATTTCTTTCAAAGACTCGCGAAGCGTTTCGAGCTGCTGCCGCTGTTCGAGAACATCCATGCCCGTGGTCTGGCCGTTCCGGTAGTAATCCTGCACAAGTGCATAATACTGCTCGGAAATCTCGAGCTGCTGTTCGATGAGTTTCTTTCGGTCGCGATAATAGAGAATCGCAAACCAGTTCGTGACGACATTTGCCACGAGCGAGATTGCGGCTGATTCAGCGGAATCATTCACCGACTGGTGAGACAGCTCGCTGATATACCGTTCGGCCTTGACCTTGCCCCACAAATCGATTTCGTAGCTAAGATTCAGACCGAGGTTGTAACTCGGATCTGCCTTGCTGTCCGCCGAAATATTGCCGCCATATCCAACGCCTGCACTAAAAGACAGATTCGGATAGTAGCCGGCCTTTGACTGCTTCATCGAAATCTCGCTATCGAGCAGTTTCAAATACGCGGACTGGAGCGTGGGGCTTTCCTTGAGAACGGTTTCAACAAACTGATTGAGTTCAGCGTCACCATAAGCTTCCCACCACTTGTCGCGAACTTCGCCCGGAAGCGCAATGTCGCCATAGCGAGACTCATACTTCAGCTCATCAAGTTCTGAAGAATATCGGACTGAATTGAAACAGCCACTCGACAAACACATCAAAAAGAGCAGAAATGCAGAAACGAAAAATTGATTTGGTCTGATTTGCATATTATTTCAGGCCGTTCCGAGGCTGAAAATAGTTATGTTACAACATCCAACGTTGCAGATATGAGCCACAACGAGAAAACCGGAGACAAAGTTGTGAAACACCTGGGAATAGCGGCAAAAAAATGTAACACGGGCGTATCCGCCTAGCGGATAGCCAGTGTTCGCAAGCGTATCGCAGTGAATGGCACATTCACTGCGATAGCGAGCGTCCCACGCCATCAATATTCATCGCGATCATAAGCTGGTTCTTTTGTTCTGAACGTCCGAACCGACTGGTTGTATGCCTTGACGAAATCGGGATCGGCCGAAATATCGATGCGCCACACGAGATTATCGCGATAAAGCATGTAGTTTTTCTGTCGTTCCTTGCCGCGTTCTTCGTCGAAATAGACGATTTCGAGTTTGGCCTTGCCGTCGATCATGTAATCGAGGAATTTTGTCGATGTCTTCTTGACCTCGAAGCCGCCCTGCTTAGCCATGCGCTTCATAAGCGTGCCCCATGTCCAGAAAAGTTCGGCATTTTCTGAGCCATCGGCTTCCATGTCACGGTTCATGTTGTTATCGTGCATGGCCTGCATTTTATCCTGGATATCCATCGTAAAAGTACGCTTAAACCCCTTAAGATCTTCCTGCTGCGCCGCATAAATGGCGTCATCGAGGACGCCTTCTGGCATGCGGACGAAATCGCGTGGTGTCAGTTTCATCAGGAACATATAAACCGCGGCACAGATGACGAGAAAAATGGCTCCGCCGATGATTTTAACTGGTTTTGGTATTTTATTCATGTGTTCTCCCGATAGTCTTTAACGGAACAGACAATTCTTGGTCTGCGTATAATCGTTTATCTTATGCCAGTTTAACGCTCTGCTCAATATCAAATCAGGGAATAATTGGACCTCACCCGCCGCTACGCGGCACCCTCTCCCATTGGGAGAGGGAAATGGGTTCGCTACGCTCCCCCGTTTGCAACACATTCATTTTCTACAGTAGATGTCTTTCTCAACGCATTTCCCCTAAGAGGACAGAGGAATTTACTGAAAAACAAAGCATTAACATCATTGCGACCTCCTGCCTCCTGCCTCATTTCGATAAAGCCGCATAACTCAGAACGCCTATATAGAGCCTAAATTATTACCTTTTCTTGACTTTCCCATACATCGTGTTTAGACATTCTGCCGCTTTTTGCGGCTTTTCAACCTACGAAAAGGAACTTTTAAGGATAAATATGGAAAATCTTGACTCAATATACTGGATCATTGGCGGTGTCGGCGTTCTTTTTATCATCGTTCTCCTCATGATGAACATCAAAGGAAACACGTTGGGCAAAGCGATCAAGGAAGCACGTAAAACCCATGATGTCACGCCAGTCATTGCGGCGATTGACGAAGACACCACAGCCGATGTCCCGACGACTTACAACTCGATTATCAAATCGATGTGGGAATCATACGACCGCGAAACGGCCACAGATCTCATCAAGGCCCTGCTCGAACGCAACGACACCGCCCCGATTTCGCAGTACTGGCTGAAAACCGTGATGGATGTCGAACCCGATATTGCACGAAAAAAACTCGGCGAAGCGTTTATTAATGCGCACTACAACGAAGGGATCGCGGCCAAGTGCGGTGGCTGCGGCGGTTCCTGCAACAAATGCAAATCCTGCAAGAGCTAGTGTTAGAGAAACTTGTCAGCACGCTGAAAGCGGGTAAAAGCGATGTACCCCAATTATTTCTCCCCCTCTCCTTTGGAGAGGGGGAGATGTCGCCGCAAGCGACAGAGGGGGTGAGGCCAAATTCCGTCATTTGAGTTTGAATACATACGGAATGCGCAGTTTTTTCGTTTCTGCCGTGATGTTTTCCGGGAATGGCGGAACCGGAACTGAATTTTTCACGGAACTGATTGCGGCATCATCGAGCATGGGAAATCCCGAGGATTCCGCAATTTCAACCGAGATGAGTGAGCCATTGCGCCGAACTTCGACCAGAAGCCAAACCGTGCCAGTCATTCGGCGCTTGCGTGCCATCTCGGGATAATGGCGATGTTTTTTGAAGTGTTCCGTGAGCTGTTTGGCGTATGACTTCCAAACAGTCTGTTCATCGATCTGCGCAACTGCCCGATTTGAATCACTGGATGGCGCCGTGTGCGCTACATCCATATCGGAATTCTGCCCGATTTGTGTATTGCCGCCTTCACCACCAGCCCCCGAAGCTTCGTGTGGCGCAGGACTGTCGGATGCGTGCAGTGTTTCGGAGGAACTATCGGTCAACTCCGATGAAGAATTGTCGAATTTAGTTACAATATCTTGCGCTATATTCTGATTTATTTGAATATTTTTGTCACCCATTTCATCCTTTACCGGTTCTTGAAAGACGATATCGGGCTGCACGACTTCGACTGGTACCTCCTCGAACGGATCGTCTTCGGGACTGACAGCTTCAGTCGTTTCAACACTTTCCGCTACTTCAGTCCACTCGATCACGGCTTCGCGAAAGGGAATTATCTGTCGTTCTTCCTGCGACTGCACAGCAAAGACCTGCCACGCTGCCGTTTGCGGCACACAAAAGCAATACAGGCCGAACACGGCCACGTGAATGACAACACTTACCGGCAGGAACTGATACCAGTAAGGCCCATCAATCTTTGCAGGACGGCGTGAAAACATACTAATTCCAATGTTTCCACTGCATGTATTCCCATTCGTGAATCATATTCTGAACCATCGGATCTTCGAGAGGATTGTCGATAGGAGAACGAAAGATTCCGGTGGGCTCCAGAGACTCTGCGACATCGATCTTTGCATCGACAGGCATGTTGCCGTGCTGTGGCATGAGCCGTTTTTCGCTCTGATTGGGAAAACTTGCATTCGTCGTTTCGCGCCATGCCGATTGGGATGCGAATTCCCAGGTAATGCGGGATCCGTCAGCAAATCGTTGAGAAATTGCCGACGGCACCGTCGTAGAACCGATATACTGCATGATCGGATGGGCTTTGTCCGTGAATTCCGGCTTCTTTGGCTTCGATCCAAAATCATCCTGGATAAACTTGCGGATATCGGCGTGGGTCATCAGGATGGGGATGTCGTGATGCGCCCCCCAGATAGTCATCACGGCATGCGTCATCGTGTCCTGAATGGCAATGCCGTGGCCGAGCAAATATCCGTCATCGAAAAGCGATTCCCCGTGATCGCTGATAAAAATGACGAGTGAATTGTCGAGCATTTTCTTATCGTCGAGCGCCCGAATGAGGCGTCCAGCCGCCATATCGAGGTGATGCACCTGATTGGCATAAGTTCTCCACAATCGGGGGCGCGTCTGCGCCGTAATTTCGGATCGACGAATCTCGCGATCGGTCAGAACCGGAGGGTTGTCCTGCTGATACGGAAAATGCGGATCCTGATAGAAAACGTACAAAAACAACGGCTTAGACGTGTCGTAGGCATCGAGGAATTTCTCAGCCTCGTTCATGAGAACGCTCGCCGGAACGCTCTGGTGATGATAGATATTTGCCTCGATATTGCGCGGATCGACGATCGTATCACCTGCCCGATTCCAGCCACAGCTTTCGTCAAATCCTTCATCTTTCAGGCTTTCACCGTTGAACACGGCCGTATAATAACCGAGTTTTTTAAAGTCATCGACGAGGGATGTTTCGGTTTCGAAATAACTGCCGTTAAGCGTCTGCGTGACGCTGTTTTGCGTAAACCCGCGAGAAGCAAAAGCATTGTCGACGCGTATGGCACCGCGGTCGATAAATTTGCGCATCTCCGGCATGACATACTGTCCATCGACAGTGGCATCGAGCATATCATAACGCACGCTTTCCATCAGAACGATGACGACATTGCGCCGATCGACATACGACTGCATGACGGGCGTTCCCTGTGCATCAATGCGTTTTTTCGTCTGTTCGGACAACGATGAAATGGAAAAATCGCCCAAGATCTGGTCCTGATCGATACCATCATCGGGATTATCCGGTGCATGGGGATGAATACTGGCATCAAAGGGCATTTCATCCGGCGGCAGTTCGAACGCGCCGTAACCATCGCGATCAAAATCCGTCCCGACATTGACGATGACATTAAAGACAGCCCCGACGATCGTCTCACCAGCCAGGATTTTCTGCACATCCGGCATACGGGGCGCAAACACGCTCATCAGCAATAAACTGGCGATAAATGTGGTTATCGTGAACCCGGTAACAACGGCCTTTGGGATTTTGTCCAGCGCAGATATCTTTTCGCGTGGCTTGAAAAACCATCTGAAAAAGAAATACGTCGCCACACCGACGACAATGACGCTGACGACAATGATCGCGATGACATCGCCATACCATTGAAAAGCCTGTTCGAGCATACGCCAGACCCCACCCACGCCGGTCGCGAACTCGAAGAAGTCGAATGCATTTCCGAGCAGTTCGCCAACTTTGTGGCGCAGTATCAAGTCAAGCGTAAGAATGACGATCCACCATGTCGCACACCTGCGGAGCGTTTTTTCGGCAGAGGCATGGAACAGGCGGCTAATCCCAATAAAACCAACCGTCCAGAGGCCGCATAAAGCCGCGCACAAAACCGCAAGACACGCCGTGAACCCAATTTGTGCCCCAAACGTGGCGAACTTGATGCTCGTCAGCCAACCGGTGCCGCCAAATATTGCCAACCGAACCTGAAGACTGATAATCTCGACAAGAACGGTAAAAGCCCAGAGCACGATAAAAATGCGCCCCGGGCGTATAAGAGGTTTGTCCACTGACATTATGGCTTATTTTCCCTTATGCTTTTCGATAAATTTCGCCGTCTTGTCGAGTTTTTTCTGAATGCTGTCATAAGTGTAGTCGAGCACATACTCGACAATCGTAAGGACTTCGGTCGTCGATCCACGGATACCCCAACGGGCAGCTTCAAGGCTCATATCCATGGCATAGCGCATCAAACTAAGCGGATCGGTTTTGAAAACATGCGTCGTATCCTGAAACTCTTCCATTGCCATCGTGAAAGTACCGAGATTTCTCAGAATACTCGGCTCGATAAGAGGCGAGACATGGGCAATGGCAACGCGAAGAGCCTTGGCTTCTTCGCGAATATGATCCAATGGATGGGTTTCGACCTGTTCCGTCCCAACGAACCGAATCTCGCATCGCGTCAATCTCGTCACTGGCTCACTGTCATCCTGTGATTTATCGACATAAAGGTTAATACGGATATTGGGCGTGCGCGTCCCCCAGAGCCCAAGGACGAGGAAATCCTTTAGGATGTCGCGTGGCCGCAAGTCAGGAACGTGCTCCGTTTCGAGCATGTGCCGAAGTGTCAGGGCAAAGAAAACGACGAGGTTTTCCGATATTTCGGAGAATGAACGCATATAGCTCGCGTGTTCGAGTTGAGTCATCTCGGACAGATCGAAACTGTCCAGCAGGCGTTCATTTTCACGCGGTTCCGGATTGCCGAGTTCCTGAATGAGGAAAAGCGTACACGGCAGGCGTTTGTACAGGATCTCTGATTCAGTGTCGTATTTTATCAACGTTTCATGGAGAATCGCAAAGAACGTCTCTGTTTCGGTGTCATTGAGATTGGCGAGGTATTTTGTATCGAGCCCACGAGCCTTAAAATGCGCACGCATATTGAGGTTCAGGCGCATCTGCGATTTTTCGCCAAGGATTTGGTGATTGACCGAGTTCTGGATCGAGTGACCAAGGAAATCGAAATGCGTCGAAGGCCCCATGCTTCCGGCAGATTCGAGATCGAAATCGGGATAGTCGTGATGGATATCGAGGATCCAAGCGCACATCGAAAGCAATTGGTCATGGATTTTGTCCGCCAGATCAACCGATTCAAGGCGGATCTTGTTGTCGAAATAATTGGCAAACTGTTCCACGACTTGAGCGTTCTGTGCCTGAGCCTCTTCGATCTCGATCTCATCGAGGCTCGGATCATAAGCGTAATAGACGATTTGCGCCGTGTTGAAATTCGTATCCTGATGCGTTTCAAACGCCGAAGAAATCAGGGTCTGAGCGCGTTCCCATTTGAACCACGGATGACGCGAACCGAGTGCCCAACGCATCGTATCGCGCACGCCAATCGTGGCACGTCGATCAAAGAATGGCTTGCATTTGCTGACGAAATCCGAGCTGAACGGATCCGTCCTCAGGTGCTTTTGAAACACGGCCAGTGCTTCGGCATCGCGCAGATTTGCGTTGAAATACTTATCATCCGTCAAGACTTTGAAAATCGAGTCATTGGAAGAAAACTCCTCGCGGATATCGCGGAGAATCGTACCACGTTCCGGAATTTCAACGCTGTCGTCGATTTCATGGGCAATCTGGGCGATGGGGCAATTAAAAAACTGCGAGTCAAACGACCCCATTCCGAAATAAGCAACCTCGCGCCCGGACTCAAAAGCCGCACGGCTCGCGCTTTGTCGCGTCGGGAAAAACTGGACGCCCGCCGCCCCCATACCTTCCGCTATCGTCTGGCGATCGAAAGCCTTTTCAAATCCGTAAATCTTTAATTTGAGCGGATCTGCGCGAAGAATGACCAATCCATATCGATTGGCCAGCTTCGTGACGAGTTCATGGGAAACAGGCTTCTCGCTCAGTGCATTGAGCTGTCGTTCCAAACGCTTTTCATTAAATCGATACTTGCGCCACCGAACATCTTCATCCGTCACTTCCGTTGAATTGAACAGGGCTTTCAGAACTTTTCGCTGCAGTTTTTCTCGTTTTTCGGACATATCAATCACCCTTCACAAAAAAAGTAAAATGCCGACTGCGTTTATTATCACGCATTGATGTGTTAAAAAATCAAAATACCTGCTTGCATGAAGCCTACACTCTCCTATAGTGAGAACCCGCACCGTGTCGGTGCACATTACTCTTTCTTACCAGGTGGTTGTCATGGATATATCAGCAGAACTCTTTTCCCCAATTTTCCCACTCGAATTCGCTCGCCACAGAGACGACGACGAACTCGATGAATACGAAGACTTCGACGACAACGAAGACGACGATGATTTCGACGACGATGATTATGACGATGACGATTTAAATGATTTCGACGATGACGAAGATGACGACGACGATGATTTAGGTTTTGACGATGATTACGACGATGACGAAGATGACGAAGATGATGATGACGACGATGATTTAGAGAAATACGGCTTCGGCATTTACGATGATGATGACGAAGAAAACGATGAGGAAGACGACTTTTAGTTTAAAGCCACTCAAACGAGTGGCTTTTTTGTGCAATACGATGCGAGCCGTATGCGCCGTTGGCGCATAGGCGAGCAAGCGCGGCGTATCGACGCAAGGCGATAGCCGCGCCCCAAAACGAAAAAGAGGTCACAAATCATGGCCCAAATGCTTAGATTTGAAAAATACGAAGCAGCCGGCAACGATTTCATCGTCATCGACATGCGTTCGGATAACGATATTCTCGATATCTGCAAACAGCATTGCACGAGAATGTGCGACCGCCATTTCGGCATTGGTGCGGATGGCATTCTGCTCGTGTGCCGAACAACCGCGAACATCCAGGAATGCGATGTCGATGCAGGCATGATCGTGCTCAATGCCGACGGTTCGACCGCCGAAATGTGCGGCAACGGCATTCGATGCGTATCCAAATACCTGTATGCCCTCTGTCCGGCTAACAAACCGCTGAGAATTGCGACAGCGGCGGGCATTCAGGTCATCAACCGGCTCGACGACGGACGTTTTGAAGTTCAGATGGCCAAAGCCGTGCCGGGCAACACCGTTTCGATTCGCCATAACGACCGTGAATGGTTTGGACGAACCATCGATGTGGGCAATCCCCACGCCGTTTTTGAAATCGAGACATCCCCTGCCGAAGCCATCGAAGCGGCCGGGGCGTTTTTGTCGAATCACCCGATTTTTCCAGCCAAAAGCAACATCGAATTTATCCGTGAGGCAAAAGAAAACACACTCGACATGACCGTGTATGAACGCGGCGTCGGTCCAACGCTCGCCTGCGGGACGGGGTGCGTCGCAGCCGCCAGGGCATTCGCCATCAATCACGGCCTCGCGGATGTCACGATTACATTGCGGCTTCCCGGTGGAGAAATCGAAGTCGATATCGGGTCGGGCCTGGATTGCCCCGTCATTCTTCGAGGAGGCGCAACCCACGTGTTTTCGGGAGAGTTCGATATCAAGTAAATACCTTGCCCCATCTTCACTAAAGAGTGGCCTCACCCCCTGCCCCCTCTCCAAAGGAGAGGGGGATATACAGCAAAAAAAAGCACCGCAATTGCGGTGCTTTTTTTATGGAACGTTCTACGAACTAAATCCCGAGATTCTTGAAAATACCGAACGGATCATCGTCTTCGGCAGGCTTGTCTTCCTTTTTCTCATTGGAAAGGCTGCCGAGCAAATCGTCGTTGAGCGAGAATCCGTTATCGTCGGAAATGGAACTGAGATCACTCGAGGACGAAAGCGACAAATCGCCAAAGCTGCCGAAATCTGAGCCAATATTGCTGGAAATCGAACCGAAGATATCTTCTTTCTTTGGTTCTTCTTTCTTTGGTTCTTCTGTCTTCGCTTCTTCTGTCTTTGGTTCTTCTGTCTTCGTTTCTTCTGTCTTTGTTTCGACACGGGTTTCCGGTTCGGACGATTTCTTTTCGGAAACATCAGACTTGACCGGCTCGACTGCTGACAACGATTTTTCGCTCAGATCGAAATCGGCGTACATGGAAAGACGGCGCTTGTTCTCTTCGAGACGGCGGTCGACTTCCTCGCGTTCTTCTCTGGAAAGATCGGCATCATCGCGTTCTTCGTCCGATTTGAGAGCTTTTTCTTCGCGTACTTCGTCGGATTCTTCTTCGAGCTGTTTCATGGCACGACGACGAGCATCGGCAGCTTCCTGCATGACGCTTCGCATAGAAGCCGGCATGAGATCGGCCATCGAAAGCGGCTTTTTGGGCTTTTCTTCGACGGTCTCGGGCTCGGCTTTGCGTTCCATCGCAGCTTCTTCTCGAATCAGATCCGTCTCTTTCTCGACGCGTTCCGTCGCTTTGCGGCGTTCTTCGTTGATCTCGTTCATGGCATCGCGAACGAAAGAAGGCATCATGTCGGCCATCGAAATTTTCTTTTGTTCGGCCGGTTTTTCGGCCTTCGGCTCGGATTTGGACATCGCCATGATTTCGGCCATCGAGAGGGCTTTTCCAGACTGTTCTTTTGCGGCGACGGGTTTCTGCTGAGAAATCGCCATGAGTTCGGCCATCGACAACGCACCCGAACTCTTCTGCGGTCTTGAAGCCATCGCCTTGAGTTCTTCGACCTGCTGCTGATCCGCCTCGGCTTTGGCAACATTCTGCGAAGCCGCTTTCTTCTGCATGGCTCGCATTTGCTCGCGTTCGGCTTGTTTCATTCTCGAGAAGTCGGGCACTTCGGCCTTGACGCGGAAGAGCTGCTGCATCATGCGCTTCTTGATATTCGTCATCATCTTCTCGAACAGCGAATAAGCCTCTCGCTTGTATTCCTGTTTCGGATCCTTCTGCGCATAGCCTCGCAAGGAAATGGATTCGCGCAGGTTCGTCATCGTCGTCAAATGCGCTCGCCAGAAGTGATCGATTTCGCGCAAGTAGTAGTTCTGAGCGAGTTCCATGAGGAGTTCCGTACCGGTCTGGCCCTTGTAGGGGCTGTCGTCGCCGAGGTTTTCCTCAAACGCGTTGACGACTCTGTTAAACTCGTCGCACTGTTCTTTGTACTGGCTTTCGATCAAATCCCAAATCATCTTGAGTCTGGCATCGCGATCTCCGCGTCCGATTCTGGAAACATCGATTTTGATATCCCGACCGAGAATGCCGTCGAGCTGCTTGAGCATGCCGTCCATGTTCCAGTCTTCGGGCGCAAGCTCGGCCTGCAGGTACTCATCTGCCAACGTGTAAACGATATCCTCGAATGCATTGAGGACGTTGTCTTCGAGTTTTTCGCCTTTAAGAACCTCGCTTCTGAGTTCGTAAATCGATTTCCTCTGGGCATTCATGACGTCGTCGTATTCGAGCAGGTTCTTACGAATATCGAAGTTTCTGCCCTCGACGCGTTTCTGTGCGGTTTCGACGGCACGCGAAACGATACCGGCCTCGATGGGGACATCGGCCTGTTTTTCCATGCCGAACATTGCCATGCGGTTTTTGAGTTCCTCACCGCCGAAAATACGCAGCAAATCGTCATCGAGCGAAAGGAAGAATCGGCTTGCGCCGGGGTCGCCCTGACGGCCGGCACGACCACGCAGCTGATTGTCAATACGGCGAGATTCGTGGCGCTCCGTGCCGAGAATGAAGAGGCCGCCGGCCTCGTAAACCTCGGCTTTTTCTTTCGCGCACTGTTCTTTGTATTTGGCGAGCACCGCCTGATAATTCGGTGCATGTTCATCGCCACCGCATTCCTGTCGAGCCATGAATTCAGGATTGCCGCCGAGCAAAATATCGGTACCACGCCCTGCCATATTGGTCGCAATCGTGACCGCACCCTTACGGCCGGCCTGCGCAATGATTTCAGCTTCTCGCTTGTGATTCTTCGCGTTCAGGACGTTATGTTCGATGCCGAGTTTTGAAATGGCCTTGCTGAAAACCTCGCTCTTTTCGACGCTGACCGTACCGACGAGAATCGGCTGCCCTCTCTTGTGGCATTCCTCGATCTGCGCCGCAATCGCATCAATTTTGGCTTTTTCGTTGAAGTAAATGACATCCTGATAGTCTTTACGAATAATCTTTTTCGCCGTCGGAATGCAGACGACATCGAGTTTGTAAATCTTCTTGAATTCTTCGGCTTCGGTATCGGCCGTACCCGTCATGCCGGCGAGTTTCTCGTACATGCGGAAGTAATTCTGGAAAGTAATCGTCGCGAGCGTCTGGCTTTCGGCCTGGATTTCGACGCCTTCCTTTGCCTCAATGGCCTGGTGCAAGCCGTCTGACCAACGGCGACCGTGCATCATACGCCCCGTAAAGTCATCGATAATGACGATCTTACCGTTTTCAATGACGTAGTTCTGATCGCGCTTATAGAGCGTATGGGCTTGCAGAGCCTTGTTCACATGGTGCAAATGCTCGATATATTTCGGGTCATAGATGTTATCAATGCCCATGTGTTTTTCGATTTTCTCAATACCAGACTCATTGAGTGCCACGGACTGCGCCTTTTCGTCGACGACGTAATCCTCATCGCGTTTGAGGAACGGCACGAGTTTGTTGATCTCCTTGTACATCGAGAGATCCTGTTCGAGCTGCCCGGAAATGATGAGCGGTGTACGGGCTTCGTCGATGAGAATCGAGTCGACTTCGTCGACGATGGCATAGTAATGGCCGCGCTGGACGTAATCGGCCAGCTGATATTTCATGTTATCGCGCAGATAATCGAAACCGAATTCGTTATTCGTACCGTAAGTAATGTCACAATTGTAGGATTTACGGCGCGAATCGTTATCCATGTCGGTGAGGATTTTGCCGACGGAAAGGCCGAGGAATTTGTAAATCTGCCCCATCCAGTCGGCGTCACGTCCGGCGAGGTAATCGTTGACGGTGACGAGGTGAGCGCCTTTTCCGGCGAGCGCGTTCAAATACATCGGCGAGGTGGCGACGAGCGTTTTACCTTCACCGGTCTTCATTTCGGAAATCATGCCGCGGTGCAGGACGATGCCGCCGATCATCTGGACATCGTAATGGCGCATATTGAGGACACGCCGACTTGCCTCGCGCACGGTCGCAAACGCCTCGGGAAGAAGGTCGTCGAGCGATCTGCCGTTCGCAATTTCCTCTTTAAATTTGGCGGTCTGCCCTCTTAGTTCGTCATCGGAAAGCACCTTGACGCTGTCTTCCAAGTCGTTGATACGAACGACGATCGGATGAAGTTTGCGCATCATGCGGTCGTGGCTGGTGCCGAAAATACTCTTAAAAAATCCGCCAATTCCCATATTTGCTCCGATTAGGCTAAAAACCTTATCAAAATGAAATCCACTTTGTTCCTGAGTTTTCCAGGGCAAAAAAAAGCCGCATTGTTATAAACACGCGGCATGTTTTGTCAAAGGCACTTTTGAAAAACTTGAAAAAATGTGGTTGGAACAGACCCTAAAAGTATTTCTGAATGACGTGGTTTTGTCGCAACCAGGCAATAGGCAATAGGCAGTAGGCAATAGTTCGCAATGATGTAAAGGCGTTGTTTTGGTTAGTAAAAAGGCAGGAGGCAGGAGGTTGCAATGATGTAAAGGCGTTGTTTTGGTTAGCTGAAAGTTCTCATTTTCCTAATATTTGCGCCGTGCCTATTTCATACGGCAGGGCGGCGCGGCTATTGGCATACGCCGCGCCAACACGGCTATGGCTTTGCCATACGCCGTGTTCGTGATAACACGTGTCTATCCACACAACCCCCAGCATTTAACCCGCGAACAGCATCCCGATCCACCTCGGGATCAGAATGGGCACGAGCCCCCAAAGCGTGAGGAGAAGGCCGCAGAAAAGACCGGTCAGAACCGGGCCCTGCTCGGGTTTCAGCTTCAGATAGGGCAAAACTCCGGCACCGATGACGAGGAATGCCCACGGCATAGCAATCAGGTCGCAGACCGTGTCGACATAAGGCAATGGAATCAGGCTCAGGATGCCCACAACGAGAATGGGCGTCAGGCTGTAGCCCACAAATTTCTGTGCGCGATCGAACTGAAATCCGGCCCCGGAAAGCGTCGAAATCCCGGAAATCAGCATGGCCAGAATCCAGACGAGGATATAGATCATCAATGCCTGAATTCCGGCAATGACGAGAAGCTGAACCAAGGGGACATCGTTAAGCGCATGCTGGAAAGCCCCGCCGCCCATGATGGCGGCCGTTCTGAGCAGAACGAGTACCGTGAGGTGCGGCCAGTAGAGCTGTGAAGTCGTCGCCGGATGTTCGTCCTGTGCTTTCCAGAAAGCCCCGGGGCGCGTCAAAACCATGATGAGATCACCGAAAAATCTCACAAACGGCGTCTGCGCGGCATACGACAGGCTCTTCCGCGTCGTTTCCGAATAACCGGAATCCACCTTATCATAACGCGCATAATGCGACACATCGGCCTCGTAATGCGCCGGAACCGGTTTAGACTCTGCGGGCTGAACCGCAGATGTTTCCTCAGATTTTGAGGTTTCCACATCTTTTTTTTCAGACTCGTGATCGTCAGATGACGATTTTAATTCCGTCGGAGCCACAAAAGCCTCTGTTTTTCCTTCTATTTGGGTCTCATCCGCAATGGACTGAGCCTCGTCTTGTTTTTTTTCCGTATCCATATCGACCTTGTCTGGTTAAAGGCGCATTAAAGCAACGCCCATCTGATGGTAAGTCATGGGGAGCGTATTGCAGAGCGTTAATTTTTCGAGACGATAGCCCAGGTCTGCGAAATGCGCGCACTCCTGGGCGAGTGCGAAAGCCGTCGGCGCGACGATATACATCGCAACAGCGCCAAAACGACGGCATAATTCAGCTGTTTTTTTCGAATAAGGCATCCTGTTGCTGTGCATGAGGATGGCCTCGGCACGGCGGCCAGAATAATATCTCTTGTCGAGATAGTGTTCCGCCGTGTCAGTATAGAAAACGGCATTTTGCCAGCCATTTATTTCCGCATTGTGCTGCGCGGACAGGATTGCAGGCCAGGCAGCGTCGATCCCGGTATAAGCATCGGCATGCGCAGCAAAAAGGGCGCTGTGCGTGCCGCAACCGCAACCGATTTCAAGCACCTGATGGTAGTGATTTTGTCCAAGATAGCGATCGAGTGTTTTTCGGATGAGGCCGGCATTCACAGGATTGACGGGCGTCCAGGCGCCTTTCAGGGCATCGAGGGGTGCGTTAGTTTCGTCATAACCGTAACAGTACCATGGCGAGCCAAATGCTTCCGGTTTGGGATAGACGTGGGAACCGCGTGGCGGAAGGCACTGAAAGATGACGGTTACGCCTAGCGATTCGCTCAGTTTTTCGGCACTGACACGCGTTTTTTCGGCACATTCCGGCATAGCAAAGACAGTAATGCGGGCCGATTCTCCATTGGCCTCGAACCCGAATTTTGTGCCTGTTTCAAACCACGTCAGATCGGCTTGCGAAGCAGTCTTTTCGATGAGGCGACCGAGTTCCGGACAGTGAAGCGCACAACAGTGAAGGGATACCGGTTCAATCCCGGGGAGGGCCATGATCTCGTCGGCCTCGAGTGCAGTAAAATCGGGGATTTCGAGGCCATGCT
Organism: Myxococcota bacterium; assembly: GCA_045597285.1. GTDB lineage: Bacteria > Myxococcota_A > Bradymonadia > UBA4248 > UBA4248 > UBA4248. Next base: position 5,979 of record JAZODZ010000575.1, on the reverse strand, counting down.
GGGAACAGAACTTTTTCATCTGCACGACGGCGGCATCGAGTCGCGGCAAAATGCCGAACATGGATCGCCCATCCGATCTGTAAAGCACGGCATCCGTTCTGTGCCGATATCCAAGCACTTCGATGGCGGATTCAAATTCGACCGAACACGTTTCCGGAATCGTCACAAACCGCCGGATAAGCTTCATCCAACTGTCATTTTTGAGGCGTTCCTGAGCAGCAGTATCGAGACATGCGAACTGACAAGCAGGACACGATTTCCAGTTCGGGCATATCGGAGAGCAACGATGTGGCGAAGGATCGATAACATCATTGAGCCATGCCTGTTTTCGGCGACGGATCGAGACATCTTCGGCATCGACAGATTCGCCGACAAATGCGTTGGCAATGCGGAAATAACGGCCATTTTCATCGACAGAAATGCCGTCACCGCAAAAATGCATTTTCAGTATCGATAACCTGCTCACGCTCTGTTGCCAAAATCGATGTTGCCGGCATTGCCAGGACGTTTGCGAACGGTCGGGATATTTCTAAATGCGCAGAAGAATACCAGGATGAGCATCCCACAGCCAAACACGGATCCGCCGAGACGCGGCATGTCGAGCAGGAATGCGATGATCAGACCGATCACGCCGAGTATCGCGGTTACAATGGCGAAGATTTTCCAGGTTGCCACTTTCGGCGCAGGATTCTCCTCAAAAGGCGCATCATCGCTTTCTTTATCCTTAAAAATTTCTTTTATTTTCGCTGCTTCGAGATCTTTTTGAAGGCAGCAGTATTTGTATTTTTTTCCACTGCCACAGGGGCATTTTTGATTGCGTCCAGTCGCCATATTTTTCCTTTTAATTTTGTCGATGGCACGTGTCACGACACGTGCCTACAACGGATCCCAGACAGGGATCGCGATGGCACGTGTCACGCCACGCGCCTACAACGGGCCCCCAGATAGGGCAAACGGTCGCTTTTAATACTTCCATGACATTCATAAAATCTCAAAATTTGAATAACTGTGACAAATTGATTAAATCGCACAAATTTTCCGTGCCAATAGATTTTTCACGGATTGAAAAAAGGAACAGTTAGTGGAAATACAGAAAACAGGGATGTCATCTGAAGAAAGTTCAAGTGCGGTTGAGCCGCAGGCGCAGATTCAGGCACCGAAACGAGTCATGGGCGGATTTTCGGCGACGATGATAGTCGTGGCCAGCATGGTGGGGACGGGTGTATTCACGACATCCGGATTTCTTCTTGAAACGACGCCATCTGCGCCCGTAGTTCTGATATCGTGGCTCATTGGCGGCATCGTGGCATTTTTCGGAGCGCTGTCGTATGCGGAACTCGTCTCGATTTACCCACAGAACGGCGGCGAGTATCAGCTGCTTTCGAAGATATTTCACCCCGCGCTGGGATTTATAGCGGGCTGGATATCGCTCATCGTAGGATTCTCGGCACCGATAGCCTCGGCGGCGATGGCATTTGGCGAATATGCATCAAATACATTTCCGGAACTGAACAAATTCTGGGCAGCCGTCATCGTGATCCTTCTTCTCTCGACCGTGCATTCCATCCGAGTCACGTTAGGAAGCGCAGTTCAGAACTTCTTTACCGTTTTAAAGATCATCCTCGTATCGGCGTTTATCATTGGCGGATTTGTGCTCGGCGATTTTTCGCTGATCGCCAAAGAATCCGTATCCGACACGACATCGATTATATTCAGTCCGGCATTTGCCGTCGGTTTGATTTACATCACGTATGCCTACACAGGCTGGAACGGATCCGCGTATATTGCGGGTGAAGTAAAGAATCCGACCAAGTCAGTGCCCCGTGCGCTTGCATTCGGCACGCTTCTCGTCACGCTGATATATATCGGCCTGAACACGGTGTTTCTTGCGGCCGCGCCGTTATCGGATCTTACCGGAAAAGTCGATATCGGTGCCGTGGCGGCCATTCATCTTTTCGGCGAGAGCATCGGAAATGTGTTTTCTGCAATCATTGCCGTGCTTTTGATCAGCTCGATTTCGGCGATGATCATGGAAGGCCCGCGCATCTATCAAAGCGTTGGGGATGACTACCCTGCATTTCATTTTCTTTCCAAACGCAAAGGTGAGTCGGGGCCTTATATTGCGATTATATTGCAGGCGATCATAGCGATTTTAATGCTGATGACCGCACGGTTTGACGAACTCATCATGTACATCGGCTTTACACTTTCGCTCAATTCTGCGCTCACGGTGGCCGGCGTATTCGTCATGCGTCGCAAACATCCGGAACTGAAACGCCCCTATACTTGCTGGGGTTATCCCGTGACGCCGATTATTTTCATTATTCTTTCGCTTTGGATGATCGTGTTTACGCTGATCAATAATCCGATGGTTGCCTTGGCGGGCGGCGGCACAATTTTATCGGGTGCGCTTCTTTATTGGATTGCGAAACCTCGCAAAGTGCGCAAGAATGAAGGGTGATTTTGAAGGGAATCCTGCCGAGTTATCCCATGACGACAGGAGCCCGGGCCTGAGCTGAACAGCGCAAGCCCGGGCTTGCTTATTTCTAAAGCAATGTTCCCATTTTCTTCTTTTTCTGGAGATGCCCATGATTTTAGACAACCAGATGAGTTCCGCGATGTGTGTTGCGCTGAAAGACGCACAGACACTGGCTCAGAACAACCACCAGGAAACCATTGAAATTGACCACGTGCTGTTGAGCATTCTCGCGCAGGATGGCGCGGTTCTCAAGATGTTCAACACGCTCAACATCAACGCCAGCTATCTGATTCGGCGTCTCGAGCGAGAAACGGACAGCATACCGAAATCGTTCAAGAACGGGCCGGCACTACCGAGTCTAAAACTGGAGCAGGCGCTTCAATTCGGGCTAGAAAATGCGGCATCGAATGGTCGCCAGTATTGCGAAACCTACGATTTTGTTGCCGGTGTGACGAAGATCACGACAGGCAGCGCTCCTGTCATGCTTCGTTCGTTCAATTTGAGCGCGATCATCGTGACTGGCACGATCATGCGTCTTGGTCTTCCGACAGAACCCGTAAATACCGCGGGGGCACCGTTTATCATAGCCAACACGACGACAAATGCGCCGAATGGACAACCCCAGAACTACACGCCGTTTGCCACGCCGACACAGGCTCCGACGCCATTTGCTACGCCGACGCAAACTCCTACGTATATTACGCCGACACAGACACCGAATTATATCACGCCAACAGTACAGACGCAGGTTCCCGTCGCACAGCAACCCGTTGTAGCAGTTCAGCCCCAGCCTGGCGTCGTTCAGGTTTCTGTGACGACAAGCCAGCAGAATGGCCAAGCGGCCAGCATTCCAGTGGCCTGGACTCCCCTACCCGGCAATCTTCCCCACGTCCAGCAGATGACGACCGATTGGACACTGCTCGCCTCTCAGGGCAAGCTGCGTCCGTGTTTGGAACGCGATATGGAGATCCGCCGTCTGATCCAGATTTTGATGCGCAAATCGAAGAACAACCCCGTGATTATCGGCGACAAAGGCGTCGGCAAAAACACGCTGATCATGGGACTTGCGCAGCGCATCGTCCGCGGCGACGTGCCCGATCGCTTCCGCCGCGTGTCCCTTCTCAAGCTCGATTCGGCTTCCGTTCTCGGTGGTGCCAAATACAAGAGCGCCCTCGAGGAATGCTTTAAAAACCTCGTCAACGACATCGCAAGCGTGCGCGGCATGATCATTCTGTACATCCCGGATCTGTTCTCTTACGGGATGGTCACGAGCGACCTCATCAACATTCTCGAACCGCGTCTGACGCGTGGCGAACTGCTCGTCATCACGGCGGCGACGGAAAAGGAACAGAAAAAAGTATTCGAAGAAAAGCCGGTTTGCGATCGCCTTTTCCACACGCTCACGCTCGAAGAGCCGACCGACAAGAACGCGATCCAGATGCTTTTGGGCATCAAGCACATTTATGAAGTCCATCACGGTGTTGCCATTAGCGACGAAGCCGTTACAGCTGCTGTGAATCAGTCCAAACGCTACCTGACGACACGGCGTCTTCCGGACAAGGCCGTCGATCTTCTCGACGAATCTGCCGGCAAAGTCCGCATGGAACTCGACTCGATGCCAGCCGCAGGCGACATCATCGCCGACCGGATTGGCGACATCCGCCTCGAACTCTCGCAGCTGCCCAAAACCCAGTCCTACACGACGGATCAGCGCCGTGCGGAACTCGAAGCCGAGTTGCGCAAGAAGACCGAAGAACTCGAAAACTTCAAGCGCCAGTGGAAACTCGAGAAGGAATCCGTTGCGGAAATCACGGCCATCAAGAGCGCGATTGATCGCGCCACGGATGAAATGGAACAATGCCGTCAGCGAGGAGATATCGTCGGCGAACAGAACATCAAATACGGAAAATTGCTCGATTTGCAGTCTAATCTGAAAGCGCTCGAAAAGCGAACGGAAGGCACGACGAAGCTCGTCAAGTCCACCGTCGGACCGAACGAAATCGCCGACACGATTGCGATGTGGACGGGCATTCCCGTGTCGAAGATGATGGAAGACGAACTCGAAAAGCTGCGCCATATCGAAGACAACCTGAATGCGCGCGTCATCGGTCAGGAACATGCGGTGAAGGCCGTTGCCTCGTCGGTACGCCGTTCGAGAACGGGACTTCAGGATCCGAACCGTCCGATTGGTTCGTTCATTTTCCTCGGGCCGTCCGGCGTCGGCAAGACGGAGCTCGCGAAAGCCCTTGCCGAATTCCTGTTCGACGATGAAAACGCGATCGTTCGTCTCGACATGAGCGAATACATGGAAAAACATGCGGCGGCGAAGCTCATCGGTGCGCCTCCGGGGTATGTCGGGCACGAAGACGGCGGCGTTCTGACGAATGCCGTCATGGAAAAACCCTACTCTGTCGTTCTTTTCGACGAAGTTGAAAAAGCGCATCCGGATACGTTCAATATCCTGTTGCAGATGCTCGACGACGGCCGCCTGACCGATTCGAAGGGCCAGACAGTCGATTTCAAGAACACGATCGTGATCATGACGAGCAACCTAGGTTCGAAATCGATCCTCGAGTTTGTCGACACCGATCCCGACAGAATGCAGAGCGAGGTCATGGGTGCCCTGCAGGCGCATTTCAGGCCGGAATTCCTGGGTCGTATCGATGGCAAGATCATCTATCACGCCTTGACGAAAGACAACCTTCGCAAGATTCTCGCGTTGCAGATGAAACGCATTCACAAGTTGCTGGCGAACCGCGGCATGAAGCTGGACATTTTGAAATCGGCCGAGGATTTCCTCGTCGACATGGGTTACAAGCCGGCATTCGGTGCTCGCCCGATCAAACAAGCGATTATCGATTACATTCAGGAACCGCTTTCGAGCCTTCTGCTGAATGAGAATTATCCCGAGGGGACGGTTCTGGAAGCGACGCACAACGACGGCGACGATCATCTGACGTTCCAGAAGCACGTCGATGCGCCGGCCGGTGGTTTTGAACAAATCTAAAGGCAAGATTGCCGCGCAAGCGGTGCCCGCAAAAACGAACAAGCCGGGCGTATTGGCGAATCGCCAATAGCCCGGCTGAAGCAGTGCGTATCGGCAACGCCGATAGCACTGTTTGTTGCAAACGTATCACACTAAAAAAGGCATCCTGACGGATGCCTTTTTTTGTTAGAAGGTCATGTTCATTGTCGCGCCGCCGAAAGTCGGAGCGACATCGATGGCCACGCTGTTGGACTGATGGATGCGATAGCCGCCGACGCCGAGGAGCGCGATACCGACGACGAGGACTGCGCCGCCCGTGATGCCGACGCCGAGACGTTCCTCGTAGGTGAGGCCTGAGGAATCCCATTCGTCGTAAGCTTCGGGCATGAAGATAGCCATGGCGCCGAGGGCAAGGCCGCAAGCCGAAAGGATTGCGCCGCTCACGGTCATGCCGATACCGCCGTCATCGACATAATAATGCGGAGTCGGTTCGACATAGACATGGGGATGGGGA
>JAZODZ010000574.1:0-4221 GCA_045597285.1 Myxococcota bacterium | reverse complement strand
TATTCCTTTTGGTGCATGGCGAGGAAGATTTCTTCTTTGGTCTCAAAATAATTGTATATGGATGTTCGCGTAAACGATGTCACGGCCCCAATATCCTTAATCGTTATCTCTCGAAAGGATTTTGTCTTGTAAAGCTCTCTGCAGGCATCGATGATTTCATTATTGCGTGCGATGATGAGGTCATTTGAGGATGAGATCGGCATTTTGTGCTCCGTTGCTCACTGACACCGTGTCAGTAATCGTGTGTTTAGCAGACCGCTGACACCGTGTCAACAAAAAAGTGCGTGCCAATTTGCCGCTAACAATAACCAACAACAAAATTGGCGACACAAACACCATAAAAGTGTGATAAAACACACATACGCAGATGCAATCGTCTGCGCATTACAGGTGGCTCATTGGGAGCAAAGGAGAAGAAAAATGAAGAAAATTACCGTGATTACGGGCAGCCCGAGAAAAACCGGCAACAGCAATGCGCTCGCCGATGCCTTCATTCAGGGGGCAGAGAAAGCCGGTGCAGAGGTGAAGCGGTTCGATGCCTGCAAATTGAACATCATCGGTTGCCGCGCTTGTAACGGATGCTACAAGAACGGCCATGCCTGCGTTTTCGAGCATGCGTTTGACGATGTTGCCGAGGCGATTCTGGCTTCCGATATCGTCGTGTTCACGATGCCAGTTTATTGGTTTGGCGTGCCTGGTCAGATTAAATCTTTGATTGACCACTTCTATTCTTTTATGATTGGTGGCAAGGATGTCAAAGGCAAACACTGCGTCGTCATTGCAACTTGCGGTGACTTGGTGGAACACGGTGTTTGTAAAGGTATTACCGATGCAATGAAAGGCAGCTCGGATTTTCTGGGCTGGAGCTACGAAGAACATTTCTTTGGTAATTTGAATGACCCAGGTGCCATTCGCGATACCGATGCGCTCGCGCAGATCGGCGAAATTGCAGAAAAACTGGCGAAATAATTATACACACACGATTATAATGTTGTAGCACGGCTATGCGGCTTTGCCGCATACGCCGCGCTTTGGTGCGCTATTGCATACGCGCACCAAACGTTCATGCGCTCGCCTATGCGCCTTGCGTCGCATACGGCTCGCCGACGCCCATATCCACGGAGGTTAAACAGAGCCAAACCTGTAAGGTTCCGAATAGTTACTTTTTTTTGCTAAAAAAAATTGTTATGATATGATACTACAATTTGCCTATCCATACAATGGGGATATGGCAATTTCCTTTTATAAGGATCAAAATGAAAGCGAAATTATTACTAATATTATTGGCATCGTTGGTATTCAGTGGATGTGGTTCGGATACTTGCGAGAATGGCCCTGTAACGACATCGTTGAGTGCAGTTCAATCCGCATTGACAGTACAGACGCCAAAGGGCGATGAACTCGGTGTCAATGCTTATGATGAAATCGCCGATAAAAAACTTCGACGTGAAGCCATTCGGATGGATATCTATTCCCTTGGCTCTGACGAATCTCTCAGTGATCTTACCGAAAATCGGCATCTTGCACAGCCAGTTATCGAAGAAAACCCCAAATATGTCCTCGCCAAAAGCGGAAACATCGAATGTTCATGGAATAAAAGCAGTTTATATGAATTCTGTTATAATTCCGAACGATTTGAAACTTCCCCTGGTGTGGATAAATCACTGCTTAAATCTGATAATTTCTACTTTGCAGTTGCCGATAATTATCTAAAACAGGAAATCAAACCTAAAGTCACTCCACACTTTGATTATTTCCTATATAAGAAAAAATATGGCATTAATGGCAGTGCGCCTATCCATGAACCCGATAACATCACCGAAACGATTTATGACATCGGTGTTGCTTATGCTTCCACACTGGACGGATGGCCAGTCATCGGCCCCGGTGGAAAATCTTATATCCATATCATGCCCGATGGCGACGTCATTGCCCACAAAACATATCGGAAATATCCCCAAAAACGGCTCGCTCGCCTGACTGAAAATGACATTAAATCCCCAGACGAAGCACTTGCAGAACTGAAAGATAAAGTCGATTTGAGCCACACCACCATCGTTCGCCGCGAATTTGGGTACTATTACAAAGATAATAATAGCATTCAAAACATCCTTTCGCCCTATTACGTTTTCTTCTTTGCACCGACAGATTCACGGTTTGATACCGTCAATGATTTCTTTGTATCAGCCGTTAAAGGGGAAATGGCCGATATGATTGACAAAGATAATGCACTCGACCGAATGAAAGCACAGATTGAACATGTCGCTCCACTGATGAGGTAAAGAGATGAAATCATTATATTATATTTTCCCAGTTCTATTTGGATTTATTCTTCCCATACATGCCATAGCGCAGGAAATGGTTCGCATTCCCACCGAAGGAGATAAAGCCATCGGTTATGTGCCGTGCGCTGTCGATGCCCTCGAATGTTCTCCCGCTTCGCTCGAAAAGAAAACGCTCAAATCATTCCAAATCGACTCTGTTCCCGTCACAAATGCCGATTATAGAAACTGTGTGTTCGCCAATAAGTGTTCCGAATCTATGTATTCAACTAATAGTGACGCATCTGACAATAAGCCGGTCGTCGTTTCTTTCGACGAAGCCAAACGATATTGCGAAGCTGTGGACAAAAAGCTGCCCACTCCCGAACAATGGTTAGCGGCGGCTTTTGTCAACGGCATTCACGCCTACACCTGGGGGGATGAATATATTCAAACCGCGACGACACAACAAACGATAGGTCAATTTGATTCCCTCGAAGATGTCGCGTCCTTTCCCAAAGACCAGGTCAACGGCATCTATGACATGTCCGGCAACGGCTACGAATGGGTCGACTATCCGGAAATGGGAGAATACCCATCGGGTAAAACTGGATCAGATGCCGCCTGTATTATCATTCGGAGCCGAATGTGCATGGGCGCCGCTCCGAATCCACTCTATCGAGCGATTGGCATCGCCTCTATCGGCATCGAGCCCCAAGTCGCGACATTTCGTTGCGTTAAATAGGTGGGCACCGTATGCGCAACCGCCCGCGCCTGGAAGGCGCCGTAATCATAACCGTGGCGTGAAACGGACGCCCACGTTCGCCGCGTATCGCAACGCGATAGCGGCGACACGCACGGCGTATCGGCCGCAGGCCGATAGCCGTGTCAAACCCGTGTAGAGACGTGCGGTCCGCACGTCTCTACACCGCACGCCGTATGCGCAACGCGCATAGGCCAACGCATAAAACCTAACCCCTGTCGCATTCTTTCTTCATTTTGCGAACACTCAGCCCCAGCTGATTGAGGCGCATCGTAATTTTGTGCTGCATTTCGGCGCTGTCATCCCCGAAGAGCATTTCACCCATGCGGGCCAGGTTCCCGCGGCTGGCCTCAAAAACGTGTTGCAAGTACCGTTGTTCCAGGAGTTTTCGCAATTCAGCAAAATCAGAGACCTTTCCGATTCCACAATTTACATCGTATTCATTTGATTTATAAGAATAATTAGAGTCAATAGTTGCTTCGGTTCTATTCTTGTCAATGCCACCGATCAGAGAAAGCGCATAGTAGTGGTCGATTTCGATAATCCGGCTTTTCGATTCGGAAACCTGTAAATCATAAAGCGCCTTAAGAATGAGCGCATCGAGCACGCTTTCGAGTTCGCGGGTATTGCCGGGCCAGGCGTAATCGAGAAAAAGCTCGCGGGTTGCCGGCTTGAACCGCACGCACAGCTCGTCATGACCAGGCACGATCCCGGATGCGAAATCGATTCGGACGGAATCGCCTGCCCCTGTCCGCCTTCGATGGGCCGCAATATGCGGCTTCATTTCCTCGCCATGAATGATTCTAAGGGCAAGCGTCTCGACCATGCTGGGCAAGTCATCCCGACGTTCGCAAAGCGCCGGCAGGGCAATGCGCATCGCCGGCCCAAACCGCATATAGAGATCGAAACGAAACTTACCAGCAGCCACTTCTTCGCTCAGGTCGAGGTGCGTTGCCACGACGACTTTCACATCGACATGACGACGCGTTTCGTGCGCCGCACCGACGCGCCTGACCATCTTGTCTTGCAAAAACAACAAGAGTTTGCGCTGATTTTCGGGCGAAAGATTGCCGATTTCGTCGAGGAAAAGGATGCCGCCGTCGGCCTCTTCGATGAGCCCGACGCGATCATGCGACGCCCCCGAAAATGCCCCTTTGACGTGCCCAAAGAGCTCGCTTTCGACGAGCGTGTCGGGTA
>JAZODZ010000573.1:0-6013 GCA_045597285.1 Myxococcota bacterium | reverse complement strand
CCTGTTTGGCATTTGGAAAGCGTGCATACGCCTGCCTCGCACCAACCATCCAGCCAGTCTGCGACAGTTTCTGAGCATATATAGCCCGTCATGCCACAGTTGAAAATGTCGTCTTGCACGCATGCCTGAGAACCGTTGTCGTAGTGCTGACCTGCCAGGCAATCCGCCACACATGATTTATGGTCTTTCGCTGGTTGGTAGTTATCCGAACACTCCTCTACAATACAGGTATTATCTATACATTGACCAGAAACCCAGTGAGAAATCTTAAATTTGCAGTCGGAATCTACGGTTTTAGGCGAGCAGTTCGCTTTTAGACTGGCATCACAATAGAAATTGACGCCTGTTTCGTCGTATTGGCCAAACGAGCAGATGGGATACGCGGAAGGACAGAAGTTGCCATCAAAGAATTTTTGATAGTTGTCCAGCTTAAAACACTTGTTTGCCCTTTCGATGACATCCTTGCATTCGTCATCCACACAGCTGCTTATATCGCCGCCGCATTCCGAGTTGCATTCATCGTATCGTTTCAGATCATTCTTCGTACATAGACCCGAAATCGCATATAACTCTAATCTGTCATGATTCTCTACATAATTTATATAATCCGAATATTTGTTAATGATATAATCTTTACTGTCCTCATCCAGGTATTTTCTATTCTCATCAGTCTCATTTTCATCCCGATTTTTGTATATATAATTATCATGATTGTCTTTTGCCAGATAGACGTTATTCCCATCTGTTATTCTATTCATTCCAAAATCACACGGAATACATTCCGACACGCCATCCTCGCTCGTTCCTCCGAGCATACACAAGTACGCATCACCGTCCGCATCGATGTCATAAGCAAACATTCTGGGAGGGCAGTCGATACCGCGATCCAATGCATCATCCAGTGTGCACCCACCGATACCCAAAACGCTTAACAGACTGATTAATAATCGCTTCTTCATTTATTTCTCCAATGTCAAATGGTTTCCAGAAAATACACTTCACCCTTACTAATTATACAATCTCCATGTGTTTTTGGCAATGACAGATAGCGACCGTATTGTAACCATTCAGACTCCTCGCTCCGCTTCACCCGCGCTATCGCGCGCTATCGCGGCTCAACCAGTCCGTCCCCTAATTATTAGGTCAAGAGGACATGATAACTATAAAACGACGTTCTCCAAAACGACGTTCTCCAATCGGTACACCTTTTGTCTACTTCCTCATTTCGATCAGACCATGTAATTCGAGACCCTGATAGGCGCTGAACAGTTACAGCTGAATCGTTACACCAACCGTTCTGTCCGTCGAGGCGTTCGGACGGAACGCCTCCCGTATGCGCTCAAAATCCTACCCAATACTTACATCTCGTTATATCCATGCCCAAAGATCTCGTAATACCCGTTTCCATCCAAATCGTCATGCCAGAGAATCGCGTATTTGCCAGTTTCCGTGCATCCAATTGCTGGCTGATCCTGGATGCCTTTCGTGATCGAATTGACGGTGAATGTCTTGTCTCTCAGAGTGCCCGATTTGTAGCTCCGAAGGCGGATATCGCCACTGTTGAGAGCCTTCGCCGTCCACGAATACACGATGTCGTTGTTTTTCATCACGCACAATGCCGGCTGGACGGCGTTTTCACCCGCATCTGAAATGTACTTGTCCGAAAAGAGCTTCGATCCGTCCTCATTGTAGCCGACCGCTTTGATGCGATACAAACCATTGCCGTCGGCATCGTCTTCGTAAGCAATCGTGAATACGCCCGCGCCGTTCATGGCAATCGACGGATTGAGCTGCTGCCCATCCGGCACGCTGTTCACGGTAAACCGTTGAATGCGATCCGTGCCGTCGGCATTAAAACCCTTGGCTACAATTTCAAACTTGCCGTTCATATCCGTGTCATCCTGCCACGTGACGACGAAATTGCCGTTATCCGCAATGCCAACCGTCGGTTTTTGGCGCACGCCCGCGAGCTTGTCGACATTCCTGTCCGCAAACGTCTGCTTTCCATTCGCATCAAACCCGCGAATAAATATCTGAGGCGTCTTGCTGCTGTCCGACTCGTCTTCCCAGGCCACGACAAAACGCCCGTCCGGGGTCATCGCGATCGACGGGTTACGCTGGTTGCCGTCTCCCTTCGTATTCACAATCGTCGTCGGAATGCGTTCATTCCCGGTCTCGTCGAATCCGCGCATCATGATTTCGTAATAGCCGTTGCCGTCATTGTCATCCGCCCATACGACGACAAAATTCCCGTCCTTGTCCGCGGCAACCACAGGCGACATCTGATCGCCTGCTGTATTGGCATTGACCGTAAACTGCTTCACTTTCTCGCAACCGCCACCGTAGAAAATGCGCCCATGGATATCGTGGTTGTTCGTGCCTTTTTTGCTTCCGGCCGTCGCCTTCCCGTCACCGCCGCTTGAATCGTCTTCCCAGACTGTCACCATCGTGCCGGTCGTTCGATGCATCGCGGCCGCCGGTCTCAGCTGTTGCCCGTCGCCGTTGTTGTTGATGTTGCGAATCGTAAATCCAAGATAATCACCAGTGCTGTATTGATATTCTATCGGCGTCGTAAAATCGCATGCAAATGAAAACTGATGATCCTCGTTATTCACATCCTTGCTGTACACGCGTTTCGAGCTATTTTTGTTGAGCTCGGAACAATAAAATGCCGGCTTTTTGGCAGCAAATTCGCCATTGCCCAGTACCGTGATAGTTTTGGCTTCCACCGTGTTTGTCTTGGGATTAAATATGAGCTGTCTAAGCCATCCGTTGCCGGCGTTCGTCGTATGCTGGCAATGATTATTGCACGCGCTCATGCTCGACTCTTTGCAGGGCGCATCGAACTGATAATCGACCAGCATTTCCGTGACGGTATTGTTGTTGAACGCCGTTTTCTGCCGCCATTCCGTATCGCCGACGTGCCCGCATACCGCCATAAAAACGTTGCTGTGACGCGCCACAAGTTCATGGTAAAGATCATAGCCGCTCGCACCATGCGTCGCATCCGGCAGATAAGCGCCGGTCGTATAGCCATGCGATTCAAACAGGCTCTCTGCTTTATTCTTCCCCGCACCCTTCGTCAGATAATTATGTGTTTCTATAATGACATGATGATCCGGATATTTCTTTATCAGTTCATCCGCCCAACATATAACATCTTTGCGTGCCGCAAATTCCAAAGCCAGTACTAAAAATTTAATATTGCCCACCGAAAATGTAATATATGAATTACCTGTATATGGCGTGGAATGATACCATTCTTTTCCAGCAAAACGCTTGCTGCCAAAATACTTGCCGATTTGCGTCCGACTTCGCCCGTATCCGCTTCCCCCCTTATAATCGTGATTTCCTGTCGATATCGAATAAGGAATATTCGTTGTATCGAGATATTTCTTGTGCGCGTAATCTCCCACTTCCCATTGTTTTGTAGTATTGTTATCGGTAATGTCCCCCAAATGAATTGCCGCCCTAATGTTTTCTTTAATTTCGTTTTGATTAATCCATTTCATCTGGCGCGTATATATATTGCTTTCCCCCTTGCTGACTTTGGCATAGTTCTGCGTGTCCGGAATTAATATAATTGAAAACGGCTCACAATCATTGCCACACGATAATTCGCACGCCGTCCCCTCACTGTTACACGTTTTCCCCGTCCCGCATGAATCACCCTTTGCCCACTCAGCACATCCCATTCCATTAGTTTGACATGTATATATATAATGTCCTTCGCACTTTGTTTCGCCTGGTGTACACGCACTGCCGCAAGTACACGTCTTGGTCGCTTCATCGCACGTCTTGCCGTCATCGCATTTAACGGGCGTGTCCCACTCGAGACAGCCGTCTTTGTTGGCATCCCTGCATTCCGAAACGCCACTCTTTACACACTTCTTCGCACCCGCTTCACATGCGTTCGTACACCCATCCACGCATTTCAATGTCCCGGCATCGCACGATTGCCCCGCTCCACACGTCTCGGTCTGCGTCCATAAAGCGCACCCCGTCGCGTCGACCGAACATGTTTCCACGCCTTTGGACGTACATCGCATCATTTCGTTGGGATCACACGCTTCCTCGCATGGCACGCACTTCAACTCGCTCGAATCGCAATATGTCCCCGCCTCACATGCCTCGATGTGATGCGTCGCGCAGCCGTCGATGTCATTCTCGCAATAATCAATCCCTTCCGGCGAGCATCGCACCTGCGTCGCCGAATCGCACGTCTCTTCACATTCTTTGACGCAACGCGCACTCTCGGCATTGCAAATCGTCCCATCCGGGCACGTGCCAACGGTTTCCCATGTCGCGCATCCCGCCGCATCTGGCTTGCATTCCAAAAGCCCGCTTTCATTACATCGCATTTCGGATTCCGTCGGACAAACATCTTCACACCCCTCTTCACAGCTCAGCGTTGAATCGTCGCAGTGCGTCCCCGTCCCGCATTCCTCGATTAATGCCCATTCCAGACATCCCTGCTCGCCTTGCCGACATTGCATCACGGCATTGCTGTCGCATTGCTCCATCCCATCTTCACAAGCATCTTCGCATTTGGCCGGTTTCTCCGGCTCATAATTTATCTGAATGACGTCGCTCTCGCATCCTGAATATAAAATGACCGAAACCGCGAGAATGCTCAATACTGTGTTCGTCCTTTTCATTTGCTCTCCGTTCCGAAATTCCAATGCGCTCTTGCCAATCTCGAGATTTTAAACGCTGTCCATTACTATAGTATTTGTGTTCGTTCTTATTTGTATTCATTCTTGGGAATACACTCTTTATTATATATAACATGTCGTTTGAAAAAATGCAAGAGTGTGCAAATTTTATGCGTACCAAATTTGTCGCCGTTCAAAATTGTCATGTTTTTTATATTGCCTGCCCAAAGGGCAGGTGAATTTGTTAGGGGGTGGAGAAAATGCGCCTTTACCCCGGGTACTATTATCCATCCAATAGATATTCTATCTCTGCTGGATTTGAATTGTAAAGTTTAATAATATATTTTAAGTAAATTGCTAAATAAATTATAATTATCGTATGGTGTATTGTTACTAAAAAACGTTCTGTGCATGTAGTTGATAATTCCTATCCCCGGGCCTGGATAAAAAATGAATAATTTATGTGCTGCACCGGTTACAATGACCTCCCACTCCCAAACCAGCAGCGTTTTACCGTCACATCCATCGAGGCGGACTTGACACAGGCTGCAAACTTATAACCCGGAAATAAATCGAATTCATAAAATGAATAATCGTTATCTGTGCTGTCGCATTCTACAGTTATTATATCGTTTTTAATTTGAATACAAAACGCATCCATTGCCAGATCACACCCACGCGCTTTCATATAGCTCTCTTTCAGCGTCCATAATCTAAAAAAAATATCGATTCTATTGTTTATATTATTCTGACGGACAATAAATTCATATTCTGGGGGAGAAAAATATTTTTTTGCGATATCCAAATCGATATCCGCGACTTTTTCGACATCACATCCCGTTTCAAAGGCAGAAACTGCGCATATCACGCATTCTTCGGAATGGGAGAGATTGAAATGAAATTCTGGGTATTCTTTAATATATGGTTTTTTATTCGATGAGTAATCGGTGTGAATGCAATTATCATCGATGTTCGCTTCTTTCAACGCCTGTTTGAGCAGCAAGCCTGCCCCGAGGGAAAGCCGCTTGTCTTTGTCGAACCTCATGCGGTCGATCTTTTGCTGTCGGCATTGGGTAACGGCATGATACAGGCTATCGAAGAGTTCCCCGTCTTTGAGTGCATCGGTTTGGGCAACATATATCGTCAGCATCGGAGTTTTCAGGCTTCAATGGTGTTTTGGGGCATTGCGTGGAGACTATTGATGAGGAATATGCTCGGCAAAGCCGCCGCGTATGTGCGGAGCAGGGCGAGCACATAGCGGCGGTCGGCTGGCGTATGCAATAGCGGGCCGCCAAATAAGAAAAAAAATACGCTATTCGAGAAAGAAAGTAATTTCCCATTTTTTCTTTGAAAACGTG
>JAZODZ010000572.1:0-2865 GCA_045597285.1 Myxococcota bacterium | reverse complement strand
TGGTAGAAATGGAAGAGGTTTTTAAAGAAACGGGTTCCTCGATGGAAGGGTTGACGGATGAGGAGGCCGCGTCGAGGCTGAGCAAGGATGGCCCGAATAAACTGAAGGAAGCGCCGAAAGAGAGCGTGTTTGTCAAGTTTTTGAAGCAGCTCAAAGACCCGATGACGATCGTGCTGATCATCGCGGCCGTGGTGAGCGCAGTCACGGCGATTTATGGCGATGAAAGCCTTGCCGATGCAGTGATCATCATGGCCGTCGTACTGATCAACGCCGGGTTGGGTGTTTATCAGGAAAACAAGGCGGAAGCGGCCATCGAGGCATTGCAGCAGGTATCTGCGGCGACGGCAAAGGTCATTCGTGGCGGGCATCAGAAAACGATTCGTGCCGATGAAGTGGTTCGCGGCGATCTGCTCGTGCTGGAAGCCGGTGACGCGGTTCCTGCCGACGCTCGAATCGTCGAATGCGCGTCCATGAAGACACAGGAAGCCCCGTTGACCGGTGAGTCTACGGATGTCGAGAAACAGAGCGAGTCGCTGGTGGCGGCAGAAAACGGAGAAGTGTCGCTGGGTGACCGGAAAAACATGGTCTACATGGGTTCCATCGTCACTTATGGCCGCGGGCACGCCGTGGTGACTGGCATCGGCATGGACACGGAAATGGGGGCCATTGCTAACGCGCTGACCACCGCGAAAGAAGAAGAGACGCCGCTGCAAATCAAGCTGAACGAGCTCTCGAAGAAGCTGTCTGCGATGATCCTCGTGATTTGCGCGTTCATTTTCATCGTCAACCTGGTTCGCAACGGCGGCGGCGCTGTTCTCGACACCTTTATGATCGCTGTATCGCTTGCGGTGGCGGCCATTCCCGAGGGCCTGAGCGCCGTCGTTACCGTCCTGCTTTCGATTGGCGTGACAAAGATGAGCAAAAATCACGCGATCATTCGTAAGCTGACTGCTGTCGAGACGCTTGGCTGCACGCAGATCATCTGCTCTGACAAGACTGGTACGCTGACTCAGAACAAGATGACGGTCGTCAAAAAAGTCACCGAAGATGAAAAACTGCTGATGAAGGCGATGGCGCTTTGCTCCGATGCGACGCTGGAAAATGGCGAGGCTGTAGGGGAAGCGACTGAATGTGCGCTCGTGAATGACGCGAACAAGAATGGGATGCCGAAGGAACAGCTCGTATCCGACCTGCCTCGCGTCGATGAAGCTCCTTTCGATTCGCTGCGCAAGATGATGACGACGTTGCACCAGAGCGGCGATGGCGTGATTCAGTTTACGAAGGGCGCACCGGATGAAGTGCTTCGCCGATGTACGCAGATTTGGGAGAATGGGCAGTCCGTTCCCATCACGGAGGAACATCGCAAGCAAATTCTCGCGGAAAATAAGGCGATGGCCGATGAGGCACTGCGCGTACTCGGTGCGGCACAACGGGTTTATGGTGAGCGTCCTGCATCCAATGCGCCCGAAGAACTCGAACAGGATATGACGTGGATCGGCATGTGCGGCATGATCGACCCGATTCGTCCCGAAGTGAAGGATGCCATTGCCGAATGCCGCAGCGCGGGTATTCGTCCGATTATGATTACCGGCGATCACAAAGACACGGCCACGGCGATTGCGAAGGAACTCGGCATTCTGAAGCCCGGACAGATGGCCATTACCGGGGCCGAGCTCGATGCGATTCCGGATGCGGATTTTGAGCACGACGTGCGGAAGTTCTCGGTCTATGCCCGCGTGCAGCCGGAAAACAAGGTTCGCATCGTGAATGCCTGGAAGGATCTGGGCCGCGTGACAGCCATGACCGGCGACGGTGTGAACGATGCGCCGTCCATCAAGAGCGCAGATATCGGCGTGGGCATGGGCATTACCGGTACGGACGTGACCAAATCCGTGGCAGACATGATTCTGACGGACGACAATTTCGCGACCATCGTGTCCGCAGTGGGCGAAGGCCGCCGCATTTACGACAACATCCGCAAGGCCATTCAGTTCCTGCTTTCTGCAAACCTTGCTGAGGTGCTGGCGGTGTTCTGCGCGTCCCTGATGGGCTTTACGATCCTCAAGCCAGTGCACATTCTGTGGATTAACCTGATTACGGACACGATGCCGGCTATCGCGCTCGGCATGGAAGAGGCCGAAAAAGGCGTGATGAAGCGCCCGCCGAGAAACCGGAAAGAAAGCATTTTCGCGGATGGCCTGGGCTTCGATATCATTTTCCAGGGCTTCGTGATTGCCGCCATTACGGTGATGAGTTACTTCGTCGGCCACTGGATGGAAAGCGGCAAATGGGAGGTCGCGGACTCGCCAGACGGCATGACGATGGCGTTCCTGACACTGAGCATGGTTGAGATATTCCACTCGTTCAATATGCGTTCGCGCAATTTGTCCCTGTTCAGCCTTAAAAAGCAGAATCTATGGTTATGGGGTACGCTTCTCGTTTCCCTTTTGCTCACGGCGGCTGTGATATTTATCCCGTTCCTGAGCAATGCGTTCTCTTTCCAACCGATTTCGTTTGTCGAATATATGACAGCCATGGGTCTGGCTGTGGCCGTGATTCCCATCGTTGAAATCGAAAAGGTGTTCCGCCGCATGGGACAGCGGAAACAGGAAAAATCCTTGCAGGCGGATGCTTCGAAAGATTAATATATAATATATTTATATTTGTTATATTATATAATTGCCGTATGCGCGGCTATCGGCTACGCCGATACGCCGTGCATTTGCTCGCCTATGCGCTGTTGGCGCATACGGCTCGCGGACACATGCCTACCATGCGCGCGGCTATCGGCTACGTCGATACGCCGTGCATTTGCTCGCCTATGCGCTGTTGGCGCATACGGCTCGCGGACACATGCCTACCATG
>JAZODZ010000571.1:0-3297 GCA_045597285.1 Myxococcota bacterium | reverse complement strand
TCTTCCTAAGACCGCTTGGCCTCCGACTTCTGATAATGCGACGTCGAATTGCGGATAAATTTGCCCTGTGCCTCGGCTGCCGAAAGCACCGAAAGGACAGCATCGTTTTTTTCCGAACGGATGATGTGCGCTGCCATCGTCCGGTGATCGCTGCACCAGAGCGATTCGAGAACGGATTCGGCCGCACCCGATTCATCGATTTGTGACCATCCCCATATTTGATGCGGCTTTGAGTGATTCTGCGCGTAATAGCCACGGACATCTTCTGTCGCCTTTTCGTAGTGGTTCCAGGCGAGCATCCATGCAGCCGCGTCGCGTACCACGTTCGATGGATCCGATTTCAAAAGATCGTGGATTTTGTCGAGCCCCGCGCCTTGGCGTCCGAGGCCGATTACAGCGAGTGCGCGGAATGTGTCGAAATTGATTTCGAGCGCTTTTTTGAGCGCATCGGTTGCGGTCTGTGACTGGATGAGCCCGAGTGCCCATATTGCGTGTTCGCGCAGCGCACGCGGGTTGTGCGATTCGAGGCACGATTGGAGTGTCGGGACTGCAGCAGGGCTCTGCGCGTGCGCAATGGCGCGAACGGCCTGAATCTGCATCAGGCGGCCGCTGTCCGTCGTCGGTGCCTTTTCGATGATCTGCCCGAGTACGGCCACGACATTGGGCGACGCCAGCCATTCGCTCAGCGTCAGGGCACGGCTCGAAATCGACACGTCGTCGAAGAGCAGCGATTCCACGATGAGCGTCGCATATTTTTCGCCGAGTTCGCGGAGGGCATGACGTGACGACAACGTCTTCGCGGCATCCTGCGTCATGACAGTCAGAATATGCGGCTGTGCCTGGGCGTCCGCAATGCTGAGCAGGATTTCCAGATACATCGCCTTGCGCTGCGATGACCGCATCAGCGGCATCAGCTCATTCGACAAATCATTGAGCGTTCCCAGCCAGGTGTGGTCGTCGATTGCTCGCCGGGCCGCCTTGAGCGACAGCGTCTCGTCCGTAGAATTCGTGATGATTTTGACGTAAAGCGCGTCGGCTTCTTTGGTTTTGCCCAATATCGAGAAACACGTCGCGGTCTTGAACGCGACGTGGAAGTTGCGGCTGTCGATTTGGAAAGCCGTCTCGTAGTTATTCGCGGCCTCCTCGTACATGCGGCGTTTTAACAGCACGTCGCCGAGGCGTTCGTGCGTGTCGGCGTCGTTCGCGTTCAGTTTCAATGCTTCCGAAAGATGGTTTTGGGCCTGTTCGAGGTCGCCGGCCTGGATGTCGAGTTCTGCCATCGAGATGAGCGCTTCGCGTTTTTCAGTTTCGGACACGAGCGTGAGGCTTTCGAGGACTTTGCGTGCTGAATCGAGGTCGCCGTCGGCGGCATATAGCGCATTGAGTGCATTGAGCGCGTCTGTCTGCGAAGGATGGTTGGCAACGTATGCTTCGAGCGTGGGAATGGCGGAATCCGGCATCTTGAGCGCCTGAGCCACGCTTGCGAACATGAGGATATTGTCGAGATTGTCCGGTGCGGATTCGCACTGCCCTCGGTATTGTTGCAATGCGTTTCTTTCCATGCCACGGGCCTTATACAGCGACGCGAGCTGGCGCGATGCCATCGTCCTCGCGGCGGAATTGCGGCACGTCTTTGCGAGGTTCTGCCATGCTTCGATGGCCTGAACCTGCTTGCCGTTGCGCGTCAGCACATCGGCGTATTGCTGGTGTGCCTGGCAGTCGTTTTTGTTGGCAGCAAGCGCTTTGGCATACAGTGCTTCGGCTTCGTCGGCATAGCCGTGTTCGTCATAAATTCGGGCGAGCGTTTCGAGCTTTGTCGCCTTGTCGAGATTCAGATTTTCAATTTTTTGCCAAGTGGCGAGCGCTTTTTTCTTTTCGCCGGATGCGTCGTACTGATCGCCGAGGGCTTCAATCGCTTCCAAATCGGACGGATGTTTTTTCGTCCAGTTTTCATAAATCGCCAGCGCTTTCTGCGAACGGCCGTTCATCTGATAAAATTCGGCGACACGGCGCTGGACCTCGAAATCAGACGTGAATTTTTTTTGGATTTCATCGAGAACGGCGATGGCTTTGTCGATTTTTTTCTGCTGGACGTAGGCTTCGTAGAGTTCGAATCGATACTCGGGGTTGTCGGGAACGGCCTTGATTTGTGCGGCTTTGGCCTCGAACATCTTATCGATTTGGCCGTGGCTTCGGTAATACCGGACGAGCTTTTCGTGTGCTTCGGGCAGTTTTGGCGACATCGAGATGGCTTTTTGGATATGCGCGAGAGCCTTGTCGGCATTGCCCGTTTCATCGAAGAGATCGGCGAGTTCGAGGTGCTGCTGGTAGGTCGGGGATTTCCATTTCTTTTCGAGGACGGCCGCGAGCCCAGCGACATCGCCTTTGCGGCGATGGATGTCGATGATGCGGCTGCTCAGTTCGCGCTGCATCCAATGGGACGAGGCCAGCCGCTCGGAAAGTTTTTCGTATCGCGACAGCGCCTCGTCGTCATTGCCTTCCTGTTCGTAGAGCTCGGCGATGTCGAACTCGATTTGATCGCGGTCAGAGGCGGACGCAATTTTTGAGGCTTGTTCGAGCACGTCGCGGGCGTCGGCATAGAGGCGGTTTTCGGCATAAATCTGAGACAATTCGCGGCGTATGAACAGCGAATTGGGCTCGAGTTTGATGAGTTCGGCGAAGTATGTGCGTGCGCGTTCCATGTCTCGCCTGTAAATCGCGATTTCGGCCAATGCACGCCAGATTTCCTGCTTTTGTTCCTTGGACGGGTTCAGTTTTGCGGCTTCTTCGTAATTCTGGACGGCGGGCTCGAAGTTTTTGTTGTCGGCTTCGGCGGCGGCGATCGACATATAGGCGAGCGCGGTCTTTTTGATTTCGAGGGCTTTTTTGTACGATTCGATGGCCTCGTTGGTGCGTCCGCCATGCTGGTAGATGTGCCCAAGAATCATGCGCAGGTTGAAGTTCTCGGGTTTTGAGGCGACTTTTTTCTCATAATCGGCCAGAAGCTTCTGATACTGTGCGCCTTTGCCGACGGTTGCCATGAGCTGATTAAATGCGTAGGATTTTTCGGGCGACTGATCGACGAGTTGCTGGTAGCGTTCGATTTTTCGGGCTTCGAACGAGCTGTCGTCTGCAGCCCAATCGTCCTGGGCGATGGCAGTGAACGGGGTGAAAAGTGCGGCCAGAATGATCGCGGCGGAACAAAAAAAGCGTCGTATGGAATGATGTTTCATGGCGAGATCGTGTGTAAAAAAAAAGGCGCAAGACGCGACGTGAAGCTGCGGCGTATGCAATAGC
>JAZODZ010000570.1:0-3511 GCA_045597285.1 Myxococcota bacterium | reverse complement strand
GAATCATGAATTTCTTTCCCCGATTTTTTTATGCTTTGCGATCAGCCAAAATGTCACATCATGGCATTCAATGCTCTATTATAGCAGTATTATTGCTCATAAGTGAACAATTTGCTTATGCCGATACCATCGAAGTTGAATCGGATACACAAATCATCGTCCAGGTCGCCACACTGACAAAAACGGGCGGCAGCCTAAGCCTGACTTTACTGGACGATTTGAACCTCCCCGTCATCAATGCCCCTGTTCAAATCGATGTCTTCACCAAAGAAGGCCAGCCCGTCAAGCACGACACGGTCATGACCGATCCCAATGGGCAGGCTGTTTATCCCCTCGGCCTCTCACCTGACGCCTATACAGCAAAAGTCGAATTCTCCGGGCATTCCCCATGGCGATCATCGAATAAAACAGTCGAATTCGAGATCATTCGATGCCAGCCAAAGTCTTCCATTCAACCATCTGAATCACTATTCCAGCCGATTTCCAAACCGCTGTCCCTGAGCATTCACCGTTCGGACTGCCTTCAGTTCGATGCCGACTACATGCTCTCCATCGGTTCCGCATCGAACCGCATTCACCTCGATGAAGGCCTGAACAACGCCTCATTTCAGCTCTCCCCAAAGTTGTCAAATCCCGAAACGCTCGTGCTCGAAGTCTCCATCATCGAAGGAAATCTGTTCGAACCCGAAATCCTCCATCGGGACGTCGTCTTCTACGACTCGATATCGGACGCTCACCCACAGCTTAAACAAAACTGGCAACATACGTGGATCGAGCTTCAACTCCATCCCTATTTGCAGCAGTTTCCCATTGCACTCAAACATGACGACATCGCTATCGAGACGATCACCGACGAACACGGCATTGCGAGATTTATCCTGCCTCAAACCGCTTCGGGATGCATCGAGACCGACATTTACAGGGCCGATCAGTTCAGTGAAATCGGTCGCATTTCAGACGAAATATGTATTCCGGAAAAGGCGTCAAACTGGCGAATCGTAATCGCCGGTCTGGCCTTTATGGCTCTGGCGATCGCCGCCTTCGGCATACGAAAAAGAGTGAACTTCAAACCAAAACTGCCTGCACCCAATAAAATTCAATCTGCACCCGTTGAGTCCGTTCCACTGCCCGCGAATGAATCCGACACGTGCAGCATCGTCTGCCGTGCCTCTGATTTCGAACTCACTCCCTCAGATGTCGAGATCGAAATCAACGGCGAAACAGAGCATCCCAGTGTCTGGCCATTTGTCTTGCACAATTCCGGTCGCATTCGAATCAGACACCGCGCCTGCCTCGACTGGAACGGAACGCTCAAACCTGGGCGAAAACACACGATTACCCTCACGACGCGCCGCGATTACGCGATTTCATGTTTTAATCAGGCAACGCCCGAAACGATGCACTGGGGCCGCGAAACACCCGCCTTGTTCCTCGAACTCTTAATAAAGAAATATCCCGACAAACTCAGTCAGGACAAGGCTACCAGATTTTGCGACCTGATTTCCGAAGCGGCGTTCAATGAAAAAATATTGTCGGATGACGAGCTCACAGAGCTTCACAAACTCTCCATGGAGTTCTGCCGCCACTCACGTCAAACCAGTTTCAAAAAAACAAAAAAAGCCGCGAATCCATGATCCGCGGCTTACGTCACATCACCGA
This sequence comes from Myxococcota bacterium, assembly GCA_045597285.1. GTDB lineage: Bacteria > Myxococcota_A > Bradymonadia > UBA4248 > UBA4248 > UBA4248. The sequence goes on along the minus strand of JAZODZ010000570.1, from coordinate 1,852 downwards.
CAACACCTGACTAGTACTCGTCATCCTCATCGTCGCCGTCATCGTCATCATCGTCATCGTCGTCATCATCTTCGTCGACGATTTTGTCATAGACATCGCCCGTTTCTTCGATGAACGAATCGATATCTTCTTCAATGGCCTCATCGACGAGCCAGGTATCGATATACTCGTTCGTAAACTCAACGACTTCATCATCGATATCGCTGCGATCGAGTCCCTTGCGCATTTTTTTGAGCAGAGTTCGCAGTTTATTCGCATACCTTACGGGATCATCGCCATCGATAATTTCATAAATCTGCTTAAGAGCAAGCCTTACATGCATTTCAAACCTTCCTGCCTATTGGCGGTTAAGAATAATCGAGAGAAGAGAAGCGCGAAACTTCTGGATGCAAGCCATTTTTTGGATGCAGTCTCGAAATCCAGGCTTTCAGCCATCTGGCATCGACGAACCATTCGATACCGAGATCACCGCTCTCCAATTCGTGGGCTATTTCATAAACTGCCCCGGGAAAATCGTCAAGGCACTGAACCGGAAAATCGATTTCTCGCTCGTCGATGTGAAACATTTGCCGCGCCAGTTTTTCATCAAGGCAAAGCAAAGAGGCGCTTCTGGCCATGATTTCAGACGCAAGGACGAAAAGAACTTCGGCACTTTCCGGTGAATCGTCCGTCGTCCTGCACACCATACATCGCTTAGGTTCAGCGCCGAGACTGACGCGAAATTCCTCGCGCAGGGCATCTGATAACCGCATCGGCGCGACAAAGATATCGAATGGTCTGGCATGTAAAAAAGGCCGTGTCTGAGTTTCGGGCACATGCGTAATCCACAATCTGCGTCCGCCCTCAATGGGCTCCTGTCGCCGTGCCAGCGTTTCCAGCCGCCGATCAATTGCGGAAAACATCGAATCAGAAGGAATTTCAACAAAATACAGCCGTAGATACATTACTGCGCCAGTTCTCACTGCAACCACGAGTTCGCCACAAAAATCAAGGGGCTTGCGCCCCTTACCAAACTATCGCCGAATTATTTCTTCTTTGCAGGCTTGATGCTCATGTAAAGCGCTGCCGCACTCGAAACGACCCAATGATCGCCGTCTTTGTAGAGCGTCACCTGGCGTGGTGAATCCGCGCCGGAGCTGATGAGGAACACGTTCCAGTAACCATCTTCAAAGCCTTCCTTGGATTTGCTAATCGTCAACTCGCAGTTGTTCGGATCAGCTTTGTAGTTGTTTTCCGGTGACGAACCAGCGCAGAAAGAACGCTGAACTTCGGGCAGGTTCTTAATGCGATCGACCATCGTGGCATGAACGGAATTGCGTTCAAAATCCTGTGGCAGGTTTTTCATCACCTTGAGCAACATGTTGCGACCGAGATTGCGCGTCGCAGAATCCTGATAAAGAAATGCCGCTTCGAGCCAGAGCTTGACAGCTCCTTCCGGAGTCTTCGCTTCCGTTGCAAACTTCGCTTCAAATTCGTCCATGTTCTCGGGAAGTTTCGCAGATGCACTGCCAACAAACATACAAAGTGCACATGCACATGCCGCAATCCCGCTCAATACTCTGGATAATCTCTTCATAAATGCCTCCAATTTCGTTTTTCGCAAAGTGACCACGTGTCACAGAACGCATCTTAATTCAGATTTCATGCCGAAAAAATGTTTTTTTACATGTTTCATCCCGTGAATTGCGAAAATCTCATCCTATCGCAATTATTCATTTGTTTTCGACGTGTTTTGGGGATGATCCATTTCATAAATAATCACATAACGATACAGCGGGCAAGTGATAGCCTTGCTATGTTTTCTTTGATGGGATGGCCTGTTTTAATCCAGTGGTCATACGCTTTCGCGTAC
>JAZODZ010000569.1:0-6208 GCA_045597285.1 Myxococcota bacterium | reverse complement strand
GTCTCTGTCACGGCGTATCGGCGCAGCCGATAGCCACGCAGGGCGTAACGAGCGCCAGCGAGTAGCCCTGCATCAAAACATAAGATTAGGCATTTCGCATACGGGCTTTGTAGGCTTCGTGTTCGGCTTCGGCCTGAAGGTGCATCGCCTCTGTTCTCAATTGAAACTCGACCCGGCGATCTTCGATTTCAGTTACCACATGGACGCTCTGATAGCCGGAGGCTTTGGGGGCGACGATATAATTTTTGAGCGTACCGGGCACGACCGGATAAGTATCGCAGATATGGTTCAGGCACTGATAGACATCCAGCTCATTGTCTACGACAATTCTCATGCCGTACAAATCTTTCAAATCCGTGATCTGAATACCGCGTTTTGAGGCTTTTTCCAAAGCGCTCTCGGTGGATTTCATCCGATTATACACCGTCACGTGCCGAATGCCGCTGTCGCGAAGCGAAACCGCAACCTCCTCAGCCTTATGACTAAGCCATTGCGTTCCCTCCGCTCGCCATGCATCCAAATCTTTATTGGACTGCTCCGATTTTTCTTCCGTCAGTGCTCGCGAAGCAGTCTGACGGAAGTCGGCCGGAATGCTGCCCGTAAAGGCAAAGGCGAGCAACATGAGCAAGAAACCGAGGAATGTAAAACCACGCTCATAAATGCCATGTGCGACAGAAGCCAGTCTATTGTCTTTAAGCATGTTCACTCCAGTTCAATGGGGTGCCTTGAATGGCACATAGGCAAAAACTCGCGTTTTGAGATTTTTATTCCCCAAAACAGCAACTAAACTGTTCACAAAAAAAAATAGTCAAGAAAAAAACTGAAGTATTGAAATCATTTTTCCAAATATGGATAATCCATCATTCGGTTTTATGCGGAAAACCGAAATTGCACATGATTCATCCTGAAATAAATTTCCATAACATAAAGAAAACCTATCTATGTCGACAAACAAAGATTTACTCAGTATATGGATGGAACATCAACAGAATAAATCTGATGAATCCCAAACGACGGAGCCCAAGCTGTCGAGCCCTTCCGCAAAAGATTCGCAGCCACCAGAAACACCAATAATCCCGCCGGAACGCCGTGCGAAAGCGTCTTTAAGCGGCCGCCTCTCGGAATTTCTGGCCAAGCAACCGCCGCGTGATATCGTGTCATCATCCGAAAAGTTAGAATCAAAGCACGAGAGTTGGTCTATCGATGACCGGGATGACCGGGCCGTCGTAGCGATGTCGCTGATACTCGCTTCGCACCTGGTCCGATTTGGCCAGACGCGTTTGTCGGAAAACCATCTTCTTCAGACGCGGGATTCCATATTACATACGATGACAGCAAGCGATGCAGTAAGAGTCGAAGTCGAGGCATACGAAATTCTGAATTGGTTTGCCGGCGCAATGAATGACTCGTGGAAAGAGAAAAAGGCGGAACAGGATGACTGTCAAGTCGATCCCGAAGCATGTTCCTCGGTTGAGAGCATCATTCAATACGCGATACAAAATCATATCGATTTGGAAATGCACTACTATACCGGATCGAGAGGGGAATTTTCCGAGCGGCGAATTACCCCGATTGAGATCACCGCCGAAAAGTATCTCATCGCATTTTGTCACCTTCGCAATGAGGAGCGCGTGTTCAGGCTGTCGCGCATCGTGCAGCTCTCCCCTGCCGAAAAGACTCCCGGTTACGAAAAACTCTGCTATCCCAGGGGAAAAGACACGCTGTTGCCGCCACTTCCAGCCCTGCCCGATGTCAAAAAGCCCGACAAATCGGCTTCATCCTCGCGCAAAACAGCGCAAAAGAGCAAGAAACCCCGGGGCAATACAGAATCCGCCGCAAAGCAGACAGAAACGAATGATATTGCGCGTAAGAAAACAGATTCAAAAGCCCCGAATGAAAAAGTCATAAAAACAACGGGAAAGAAGAAGACCGCAAAGAGTGTCGCACCACGCCAAAAGTCACTCTTTGAATCATAAATGAATATCAAATCCAACAAGGCACCGGAATTCTTGTCGGAACTGCGACTCATTTGAGGTTCAGGGATATCGTAATATACGCTTTATAACAACCTCATATTGTTTGTTAAGAATTCCAAGAACAGTTACGCGTCCCGCGTTGAAGTCTTTCTCAACGCATTTTCTCTCAAGGACAGAGCATTTACTGAAAAACAAGGCATTTACATCATTGCGCCCGTGTCACGACACGGGCCTACTGGCTGTTGTCTTGTTTCGATAACCGGCATAATTCAGAAATTCTGCCATGGTCTGAGCATTAACGCAGAATCATTTCCTACCGTAAGAAAAATTTGATTTTTCGCTTGATAAAGTCTAGAGAAATAAAGGTTTTGTGCATTTTATCAAGGAGCGAGTCGATGAAAAAAGTATTCGTAATTCTGCTTAGCTCAATAATGCTCATGGCAGGTTGTGACGATAGCAATACCATCCCGAATCAGCACGGCAAGCATGGAAATCAAGGCGGCAAACAGCAACCGGTAACGGGCGAAGAGCCCAATCCGGGTACTGGTGAGCAGCCGGGCACCGGGGACAAACCCGACCCCGGTACGGGCGAAGATCCCGATCCGGGCAGCGGGGACAAACCCGACCCCGGTACGGGCGAAGATCCCGATCCGGGCACTGGGGAAAAACCCGATCCCGACCTCGATCCATCCATTCCACGCGATGTCGTCGGCGGTCTGCTCTCTCAAATAGAAGAATTTACTTGTGAAGCCCCGGAAGAACTGTGCTTTAAGGAATATTATCTCGAATGCAAAAATAACCATTACTATATAAAACACGACTGCGGAGACAATGTATGCCTTGAAAACATTGGTTGCGGCGTGTGTACACCAAACTATAAAACCTGTGATGGAAATAATGTCGTTAGATGTGCAAACGACGGGCTGTCCTATTCTGTCGAAGAACAGTGCAAAACGTTGTGCTATGAAGGACAATGCCTGGACGACCTGTGTCCCGAGGATGCGACGTTCATTTATCTCGTCGACTCCAATTACCATCTCATCAAGTTCAACCCCGGAGCCAAAGACGGCAATTACCTCACCGAGCTGTTCACACTGAATTGTGGCAATGGCAGTTCCACGCCATTTTCAATGGCAGTCGACAGAGATGCGAATGCATGGGTTTTGTACAGTGATTCAACCCTGTACAAGATTAAAATTTCAAATCCGACATGCGAAAAAATTACAAAATTCAATACAAATGGCAGCGGTCTGTCGACGTTTGGAATGGCATTCAGCCTGGATATCTATGGCGGAACTACGGATACCCTGTATATCGCCAGAAGTGAATCCACTGGTTCTTTCGGAAGCATAGACCCAACCAACCTGTCATATTCCCCTCTTGCCTCATTCCCATCCTATTATGATCAAACGCCCGAACTGACGGGAACTGCACGTGCAGAGCTGTATTCGTTCTCTCCCGGAGAGTTTGAACAGCACATCAGCAAAATTGACAAGTCCACGGGCAATGTCATCGTCGATTATACGATTCCTGGCGCTGGCAGCTTCATCAATGCCTGGGCTTTCGCGCATTGGGGCGGAGATTATTTCGTCTTTGAAACGCTCAGCACCACGGGCAACAATCGGATTCTCAGGTTCTCACCGGAAACGAATGAAACGATTACTTTCCTCGAATATACGCCTTATCGGGTCGTCGGCGCTGGCGTATCCACTTGTGCCCCAACCGTGCGGCCTGATATCAATTAATAGAGTCAGCTAATCATATCGCGAGAGGATGCCGTCATTGCATCCTCGTCTCCAACATCCCCGCGCTTCCCTTTTGGGAAAGGCGGGGGTTTCTTTCGTTGCCATATTCTTCGCAACGATGAGCGCACCTCAAAATGTTCCGCTCGCGTATTGGCTATTTTTATACTCCCGATATAAGTTTTATACATGTTTATATAAAATATAAAAATAGTTATTATAAGCCAATAGCGAGCGGCCAGTATCGCGTATTGGCGCAAGCCAATAGCGATACCCCTATAAAAATAATTATATTTCTATCGATTCGAGAGATTTCACTTCATCCAGCGCACGAAGAGCCTCACCGATCAGATATAATGAACCGGAAATGTAGACTGTACCCGTATTTCCCACACATTCCGCGGCCCTGGCCATGCCTTCTAAAAGTGAATCGCAACACTGTTTTTCGGACAAACCGGTTTTCTGACAATAAACTTTCGGGGAACACGCACGCGCCGTCGTCGTGACCGGCACGACAAAAATCGATGCACTGTCAAATGCCTGCAAATACTGGGGAAACATATCGCCTATGGCCTTGTCGGCACAGCTGTTCACGACAAGCGCCCGAGGTTGATTGCCCTTCCTGACGGCATCGACAAACGCACGCACGCCATCCGGATTGTGAGCGCCGTCCAAAACGATTTCCGAAACACCAAACCGCGCCGCAGATTCCGCGCACGGCCACATTCTGCCGACCCATCGCGTATGGCTGCACACATCCGACACGACGTCGCGCATGGGCGGAAGCAACTCCATTTCGGCCGCCTTGAGAAGGGCAAAACAGGCTACCGCCGCATTGTCACGCTGATAATCCGCCAGCATTTCCGCGCCTCGCAAAGGAATCTGCCCAAACCGACACTCCAGAACGACGCGCCCATCGCGAAGGCACCAGTCGAACTCACCCCCCAACGCGTCAAACGACGAACACGCCTTCTGCTGCGCATACACACGAAGCGTTTCCGCCATGCTTCGCCCCGTCACGACCGGGCAACCCGAACGCATGATCCCGGCTTTTTCGCCCGCAATCTGAGACAGTTCGTGCCCAAGATAGGCTTCGTGATCGCGGCTTATCGACGTAATCACACTCAATGACGGATTCAGTGCATTCGTCGCATCGAGGCGGCCGCCCAGCCCAACCTCGAACACGCCAAAACCGACGTGATTTGCGCGAAACGCCCTGAGCGCCATCACCAGGCAACACTCGAAATACGTCAGCGCCGTGCCGCAAAACTCCGGCACATCGTCGCCGCCGTATTCGGCAAGAACTTTCTGCCCAATCTCGACGATTTCGGAATCGGGCAGAAGCCGACCATTCACGCGGATGCGCTCGCGAAACTCGACGAGATGCGGCGACGTAAACAGCCCAGTCTGAAGCCCGGCGCGATGTGCCGCCGTCGCAAACAGAGCACTCACCTGCCCTTTTCCATTCGTTCCGCCCACGAGAATGTGCGGATAATCCACCGGCCCAAGTTCACGTGCCAACGCCGTCCGAATGGCATCGAGACCAAACTTCATCACGCGCTCGTTCTGACGGTACAGACGTTCGTAAAAAGCATTCATGTTCGACATAAAAAAAGCCGCCTCATCGGCGGCCGAAATTCATTTAAACCGGTTACTTCAGCGCAAACTCATAGCGATCGTTGAGTTCGAGGAAACTGAGGAAACGCGCATACTCGTCTTTATCGACAATCGAATAGACCTTCTCTTTTGAAAGCGTGATGAGACTCTTCTCGACCAGCTTGTCGAGTATTCTGTTGAGTTCGGCATCATCGATCCCCAGCAAATCGGCCAGATCCGACGGAATCGTGGCCTTATTCGGCGCCTCGCTACGGGAAATCTCGTGGCGCAACACGAGCATGACGCGCCCCAACGGGTTCCGCATCTGCATGACGGACACGCGGAAATTCGCTTCATTCAGCCGCCCCGCGACTTTCTTGAACATACGAAGAGTAAGCTCGATGCTGCTGCCCATCATCGAACCAAACTGATGCGCGTCAATTTCAAGGAGTCTGGCCTTATCGACGACGGTCGCGGTCGATGGCTGCGGACTATTCGTCACGAGCGAAAGCTCACCGCAGAATTCGCCCGGCCCGAGTGTTTCCAAAATAATCTCTTCGTTGCACACGCGTTTCGTCAGCTGAATATGGCCTTCATTAATAACCCAGATTTTTGTACCGGGGTCGCCTTCATAAAAAAGCACCGAACCGGGTTCAAAAGATTTACCGTGTTTTTCCAAAGCCTGCTCAATATCCATAGCCATTACATCCTTGAAGTTTGCTCAAAAAAAAACAACTGAGCTATGTTACCACAATTGCCCATCGAATGACAACTTTGATTGATATGATAAAATTTACACGACGCCATGTTCTTTTGTTGCGGGCACGCCTATTGACATACGGCGTGCCTGCCGCGCTATTGCATACGCGCGGCAATGTTTTGGGGGATCGTGCC
>JAZODZ010000568.1:0-5707 GCA_045597285.1 Myxococcota bacterium | reverse complement strand
CATTGAGAATTTTGCCCTCCAGTTTACGGAAAAGGAAGTGGAATATTATGAATCGGCTTTAAAGATTTCGTCTGAGTTAAACATCGTGAATGATGATGTTAAAAGAGTAGAAGACCAGCTTTCCAATATTCGGTATTAATTATTCAGATCCTGACAGAGTTTCTGAATAAGAAGCTGAATGGTTACTGGCAAAAGACGTTTAGGAGGAAATAATTGAAATGAATGATCTTTCTAAGATTCCTATTTATATAGGTGGGGTATTAGTATTATTTACACTGTATTGGATGCTCAAGGGCAGGCTTGCGGAAAGAAGAGAAAAAAAAGGTTCCCTCATTAGTGAAAATGCGATTTTCTATATTAAGTTCATCGGTGGGACTATAGGTGTCATTTTTTTGTCTGTGATTTATTTATTTGCGCCACAGATATGGGATTGGCTCTTTAAGCTTAGATTTGAACATAAATATAATTCTGAACAGGAGTATCATGCACCTGCGCATAACCCTGCGTTATTGGGATTCGTTCGAAATGGTATGACGCGAAAGCGCTTGCCCGCCACCATCAGAGTCATGTCTGAAGGCGAACTGGTTCAAACGTTTAAATGCGATAGCAATGGTGAGTTTGAAATCCGTCTCGAGGATGGAAACTATGAATTTATGGCCACTTATCCTGGTTTTGTGTCGTACGGTAGAGATGATGATTGGCACAAGTTTTCGATTCATGGCAGGCAATTTGATTACGATAAAGTCGTACTGTGGCCAGAAGCAAAGGTAACAGGCCGTGTCGTCTCTGGTAATAGTGGTGTGGATGCAGAGCTTAAATTTTTCTACATTGAAGATAACGCAGATACCAAAAATTATTTGTTTAAGACGATTCGGACGGATGAAAATGGAGACTTTACACTCGATAAAGCTTATGGAGGCATACAGCGCATCGAGTTGAGTGCAGACGGGTTCATCAGTCAGGAACTCACGAATATCGAACTCGAACCGGGAGAGACTGTTCAGCTAGGGGAAATCCCCATGAAACAGGGCCTGAAAATATATGGAATCGTAAAAGACAAATCGTCTAAAAAGGGAATTCCGGATGCGACGATTAGGTTTGTCGATCTGAGCAGAAAAGTTCTTGTCGAGACAAAAACTGCTGCCGATGGTTCCTATACGCTTCCCCTTACCGAGATGAATAAATTGCAGCTCTCGGTCACGGCTGACGGTTATATGCCAAACAGCAAATTCATTGTTGCCAAAGACTTGAGCCGCTACGAACATACTGTCACGCTCTCAAAAGACAAGAAAAAAGCTAAGCAGAAAAAAGAGTCGATGGAACCCTTGGTCGGGCCGGATGCACAAGCCGCCGCAAAACTTGCCTTCGATGAAAATGAAACCGCTTTTCAGGAGGCCATGTCGATTCACCTGAACGATGCCCCGGAAGGCATGCCTGGTGATAAATATATTCAGATGCAATTGCCTTTAAAAGCGGCTGCCATTTCAAAAGCTGTCGAAAAATATAACGAGATTATAAACAATTACAAATCACCAGAATGGGAAATGGCATCGATGATACGCATCGGAACGCTTTTTCAAAGCGTGGCAGATGAAATCATGGCGGCCCCCATTCCACCCGATTTACCCGATGATGTCGAGAATCAATACATCGCCCTTATAGACCAATTCGCTTTGCAATTTATGGAAAAGGAATTGGATTATTATGAGTCAGCCTTGAAGATTTCGTCCGATTTAAATATCGTAAACGAAGATGTGAAGAGAATAGAAAACCAGGTTTCTAATATCCGATATAAGTAGACACGTTCCATTACGCGCCTCGTAGGGGCACTTGATATTAGCCGTGGGGCTAGCGTAACCTACGGAAACAAAATGGTGCGCGTATGCCGCAGGCATAGCGCACCAACGCACGGCGTATCGGCAACGCCGATAGCCGTGCCCCATACACATTAAATATCGAGGTTGCGGACATCCTGCGAATGATCGACGATAAACTGTCGGCGCGGTTCGACGACATCGCCCATCAGCAGTGAACACATCGCGTCGGCTTTGATCGCATCCGGCATGCGGACTTGCTTGAGCACGCGTGTCGCCGGATCCATCGTCGTTTCCCAGAGCTGATCGGCGTTCATTTCGCCGAGACCTTTGTAGCGCTGGATTTTGTGGCCCGATCGGCCATTTTCCATCGCCACCTTGAGAAGCTCTTCGACATCGGTCAACGGGCGGGGCGGGCGCGAAGGATCGGTGTAATAATCGAATTTGGAGCCCACGGCCTGAACCGCGTTGTGATAGGCGCTGTTGAGTTTGACGAAGAACTTCCTGTGAAGCGCCGCGAAGTCGATGACCGTCGTCTTGAGCGTCGACAGTTGCCGCGTGATCCACTTCGCGCTGAATTTGCCGTCTTCGCCTTTTGTGATTTCCGGCATCGTGAAGATCGTGTCGAGATACCGTTTGTTGAGCAGGTCGCATAGTTCGGACATGCGCGAACGGAAAGCCTCTTCGTTCTCGAAGTCCGAATCGTCGACATGGAGATATTTGACGAGCGCGTCGATAATGCGCGTGTCGGCGGAATCGGCGGCTGCCGGCAGATGCTGGTCGTAGAACAGGATGTTGTGGAAAACTTCCGACAGAGCTTCGTCGCGAAGCTCGCGGCCGTCCTCGGTCACGACATGCCCGCTCGACACGGAACAGCCGAGGAAATAATCGTCATAAGCGCCTTCGTCCTTGAGATAACGCGTCTTGTTGTTTTTTTCGACTTTGAAGAGCGGCGGTTGGGCGATGTAGATGTGCCCACGCTCGACGAGCGGTCGCATTTGTCTGAAGAAGAAGGCGAGTAGCAGCGTGCGGATATGCGAACCGTCGACATCGGCATCCGTCATGATGATGATGCGGTGGTAGCGCAGCTTGTCGATGTTGAAGTCATCGCCGACGCCCGTGCCGAGCGCCTGGAAGATGATGTTGATGGTCTGCGAGTCGAGGATGCGTTCGAGACGCGATTTCTCGACGTTCAGAATCTTGCCGCGCAGCGGGAGAATCGCCTGGAATTTGCTGTCGCGTCCGTCCACCGCGGTGCCGCCTGCGGAATCGCCCTCGACGATGTAGACTTCGCATTGCGACGGGTCACGGCTCGAACAGTCCGACAGCTTGCCGGGCAGCGACATCGAGTCCATTACGCTCTTGCGGTGCACGAGTTCGCGTGCCTTACGCGCTGCCTCGCGAGCCATCGCCGCCTCGATCGTCTTTTCGATGATGCCGCGTGCCTCGACCGGCGATTCCTGCAACCATTCGCTGATGCCCTGGTTGATCGCCTGTGCGACGTGCGTCGTGATGTTGTTGTTCAGCAACTTGTCCTTCGTCTGGTTCGAGAACGTCGGGTTCGGCAGCTTCACGCTTACGATGGCGTTGAGCCCCTCGCGGATGTCCTCGCCAGATATCGTGCCTTTGAAATTCTTGACCAGGTTTTCGGTCGTCGCGTAGTTGTTGATGACGCGTGTCAGAGCCGTCTTAAAGGCGGTCTCGTGCGTGCCGCCGTCGCGGTTCTTGATGTTGTTCGCAAAGCAAATCAGCGTCTCCTGATACGCCTTCGTCCACTGGAGCGCGATTTCGACCGTCACGCCTTCTTCTTCGTTCGTCCGGCAGATGTAAATCGGTTTGGGATGAATCGGTTCCTTGCCTACGGCCAGCGATTCCACGAAACTGCTGATGCCGCCTTCAAACTGGAACACTTCCTCACGCGTCTCGACATCTCGCTCGTCGCGCAGAACGATGCGGACGCCCGAATTCAGGTACGAAAGCTCGCGAAGGCGGATGCTCAGGATGTTGAAATCGTATTCGAGCACCGTAAAAATCGTATCGTCCGCCTGCCACGTGACCGAAGTCCCCGATTCCGTCGTCGGGCCTTCATCGCGAAGCTCGAAAAGCGGCTTGCCCGCGCTGTATTCCTGGTAATAATGGCGTCCGTTGCGGTAGATGTCGAGCTGCAGGAACTTGCTCAGCGCGTTGACACACGACACGCCGACGCCGTGAAGCCCGCCAGAAACCTTGTACGAGTTGTTGTCGAACTTGCCACCCGCATGCAGCACCGTCATGATGACCTGCGCCGCCGAAACGCCCTCTTTCTTGTGAACTTCCGTCGGAATGCCGCGTCCGTTGTCGCGCACCGTCACGATGTTGCCCTCGCGAATCGTCACGATGATTTCATTGCAGAAACCGGCCAGCGCCTCGTCGATGGAATTGTCCACGACCTCATAGACCAATTGATGAAGCCCCGAAATGTCGTTCACATTCCCAATGTACATGCCAGGACGCTTCCTGACTGCTTCAAGCCCTTCCAGAACCTGAATCGAGTCCGCCGTGTACGATTTGGAACCATCGTCCTGGTGCAGATCGTGCGACAAATGCAGTTCATCACTCATGCTTTTCTTTCCTCTTTACGCAAAAAAATACGGCACGCGTTCCGGCAAAATGGATGACACGCGCCGTGTCATTTATGTCGTTGTTTATACCACATTGCGTAGCGGTTTTGAACCTTTTTTCCATATATATGGGCGATTCCATATATATGGGCGATAGTTTTGGGCTCGCCTATTTCATACGGCGAGTGGCGGCCTATTGCATACGGCCGCCGCGCCGGGCTATTTCGCGCATAAATCCTTCACACAGGCATTTGTAGATGCGAATGGATGACCTGAACGGGGCAATAACGGCTTAAATGCGCTCAATACGCCCGGCCCGATATTGTTGTTTAATCCCTAATGGCATTTCTAAAGTTCCCCTCTCCCCTTGGAGAGGGGCGCAACGCGGGCGGGGTGAGGCCAACCGCAACGCGGGCAGGGTGAGGCTTTATTCAAAAAGGCACTTGTTGTAGTCCGGATTGACGTTCCAGTCGCACGAACCGCGCACACAGCCGCATTTACGCGGGAACTGCTCGTTGCAGGTGATATCGCGCTCCACTCTCTGGGTGGCTTTGTGGTCGATGCGAATGCCGCCTTTCATCTGCGATATCTTTTGAAGCGAGGCGACGGCATCCTTGAGATTTTCATTTTTGGCACCGTCATGGATGACGAGTTCGAAGCGGCCGTCCTCGATGGGGATGGCTGGGAGCGCCGTGGCAACGACCTCGTTTCCGACCATGAGGACGACGAGGCGTTGCGTCTCAGTCCAGCTTTTGAGCGTGGCCACGACCGAATCGGCTAGCGTCGCGGTCAAAATCAGGTCGCCGTTGTCGGTACGTGTCTCGAGATCTTTCCACAGACGCGCCGAAATGCGCTGCCGTTTGTCGACCGGCCAGAACCTGAGTTGCGAGATCTTGCCGAATATGACGTCGTATCCCCACAGCAGCTCGATGTCGTCGTTGTCCCCAATCTTTTCGTTCAGGGCAGTCGCGGCCTGTGTCCACGTGTTCCGAATGTCGTCTTTCGAGAGGACGTCGCCGGAACGGATCTGGCGTTCGACGAGCTTGCCGACGCCTTTCATCGAGCGCATCGTCGTGTCGTTGTTTTTCAGGCGTTCGTACAGCGCCTCGGAATAGTCGGCCGCTCGCGGATGAAGGCGGGCAAATCCCGACTGCGACAACTGGTTGAGTGCGATTTCGACGCGCTCGCGCTGGACAGGTGTCGCCATGAATGACAGCGTCTTTTTTCCCGCGCTATATCCGCCGATGCGGACGGTTTCGGCTTCTTCCTCGGTCAGCTGAGACTTGACGATTT
>JAZODZ010000567.1:0-5571 GCA_045597285.1 Myxococcota bacterium | reverse complement strand
ACGGTTTCCATGGAGCCTTTCTATGCCACCCATGCCGCGGAGAATGACCAGACGATTTCCATGGAAGCCTGCGGGGAAATCAAGCAAAACATCCCCAGTGAATTCAAAACAGCACGCGCTGCCGTGGAAGCCGCCATTCGAGCCGCATCCAAGAACGGCCATATCGACGACGAACTCCTTAAAAGTGCGGTTTCCTTTGTCGATGCCCTCGACAACAACAAGCCCGGCAACAAATCCGATGCAGCAGATGACGACAGCCCATCCGATATTGTGAAAGTCCGAGACCGACGCGCCCTTAAACTCGAAAAGGAAGACGAGGAGGGTTCCACCATCACGCACCGGTATCAGAATAAGATTGAGGAAGAGTACCCCATCCCTGACGACGACATCAGTTCCGATCACGTCACGGTTCGCGGCCGAAGCGAACTCAGGCACCTGCTCGCGGCAGATGAAAAATCCGCCGAAACGGATTCCATCCCGTCCCTGCAGCCCTTGTCAACCGAAGACTACTGTCGAAAAAACGGCGGTGAGATCAGAAAACTATTCCAGGAACACGATGAGCTTCACCTCATTCTTGAAAACGACGTCCGGGAAAAGGAACTAGAAGTTGAAAAAGAACAGGCACAAGACAGTTCCAGCAGCCTGTCTGCAAAAAAAGGAGTATCTGTCCACGAAGATTCGATCATGGCATCCATGCCGGTTAGAAACAGTTCCATCGTGGCCGCGCCGCTGAAAAAAGCAGACCCCGAGCCCACTAAGATTACATCTGCAACATACCGGGAACCATCTGACAACAAGGATGTCCAGGTTGCCAACAAATTCGTCGAAGAAAAGCTTTACCAGGATGAAGTTCAGCTGACCGAGTTTAACAACCTCTATCTGACGAGCAAACGGCTTTTCGCCATCGACGTGAAAAACAACGCCGTCACGAACTACGAAGCATTTGACATCGACAGCATTCAGTCCTTCGGCATTCATGAAGAACAGCGCATTTATTTCATCGTCATTGCCCTCATTCTATGTCTGGCGTGCGGTGTACTGACCGCAATCCGGATGGATCCAGTAAGCATTGGCTGCCTAGTGTTCTCAGTTCTGTTGCTACCATTGTCATGCTTGCTGGCGTTCCGAAAAGTCATGATCTTCAACTGCAGCAACGGCCGCGTGATAAAAAGCCGCTGCGCCATTTCTGAAAGCAACCGTCAGGCCGCAATGGAGTTTCTGAATCAGTTTGACGCGGCCCGGGTCGAATGCCGCTCAGAACTTCGCAAAGGTTCTCGAAAATAACTCACTCCCGGCCTCCATTGCACCAATGGAGGCTTTTCCCCCCCCAAATGACTAAAGAAATACTTCACAATGACTGGTGGCCGCTTCTCAAGCCGGCATTCGAAACACCATCCTATCGAAATCTTCGTGCATTCCTGATCAATGAATACCGCAACTGCATCATTCATCCCGGAATGTATGATATTTTCAATGCCCTCCACTGGACGCCGTATGCCGATGTCAAAGTCGTCATACTCGGCCAGGATCCTTATCATGGCGACAACCAGGCCCATGGCCTGAGTTTTTCGGTGCTTCGTCCGACACCTCCTCCCCCGTCGCTCGTCAACATATTCAAGGAACTCCAGTCTGATCTCGGCATCCGGCCTCCAAACCACGGAGATCTGAGTTCGTGGGCACGGCAAGGCGTCCTACTTCTCAACACGGTCCTGACAGTCCGCCACGGGCAGGCCAACTCTCATAAAGGCAAGGGCTGGGAAGCATTTACCGATGAAGTGATACGCCTGGTCTGCCAAAAACCGGAACCCGTTGCATTCGTGTTATGGGGAAAAAACGCGCAGGCCAAGAAACCGCTCATCACGAATCCGGATCACCTCGTTCTCTGTGCCCCCCACCCGTCTCCCCTTTCAGCCAGCTACGGTTTTTTCGGCTCTCGGCCTTTTTCAAAAATCAACAACTACCTGAGTGCCCACGGCCTGTCGCCGATAAACTGGCAACTCCCGGATTAAGCCACGACGGCCACGCCGTGGCACACCTAAATATCCTTTTCATTAAAACTGGTATCGAACAGGAACTCGCCACTCGACACTTCGTCATCGAGTGCATCCTGCAAAATATCCGTTAGGGAGCCAGTTTCTTCCATGAGAAGCGCATCCGCAGGCTCGTCGGCTTGCCCGTCCTGCGGCTCATCCTGCACCGAAAGCGCATGAAAGAAATTGTTGTCGATGAATACGATGGGAAGTTCATTCGGAACGACACCGATCTTAGCATCGAGCATGATGGGCGCTATCTGCCGCGCTGAATAAGCATAAATCGGAAGATCCTTCGTCGTGCATTCATTGAGCGCGTCTCTCGAAACCTCGCCATTTGTCAGCAGGACGCCGTGATCATATCCAAGCTCACGAATAATCTCGCGGAACTGGATGACATCGTCCGTCCCGACGAGTTGCGAGTGCTGAACACGAATGATGACAGGAATATAAGTCAGACCGCGCGACTCTTCGGCGCGAAAAACGAATATCGACTCGGACGTCTCGCACTGCGAGATAATCGTGTAATTGAGATGTTTCAGTATAATCGAAGCTAGCTGCAACCAAGCCTGCGGTGAAAGCTCGTGAAGCTTGATGGAAAGTGCATGAATGGAATACAGCCTGAGCTGCCGGGACATATCGTACAGTCTCGATTCGAGCCGAAGAATATGCCGGGCCAGATAGTTCTCCGAAAGCGTCCACAAATCGGGCAGGATATGCATAAAAATAGCACGCTTGCCACGGGAAACGCGGAGCGCATTGTCAGCCCGCATCGCAAGAACGATGGACTGTTCATAGACGACGCTTCCGCACGTCTGCGAAAGCATGTTGGCAATTGCCGCACTGCGCATTGGTGTCGATGCCCGGCGCAACATTTTTACGATCGCGGCACAAAGATTAAAATGTTCATTGTGTTGCGCATTCAACTCTTCGCGAAGCTGTTCAAAACGAGAGTGCTCGGAGTCCTCCCATTCATCATCCGCCTTGTCGTCTGAAGAAAATACTTCATTTTCAAATTTAAGCTGAACTGCTTTGCGAAACTGAATATCGTCGTTTTCGAGAAGAGGAACGGCATCCGTCTCGTTGAGAAGCCCGATGTGAACTGGCGGAAATTCAACTGTCGAAGCCTCCTCGGGAATAGCCTGTTCCGCAGCTTTATTCAGGATCTCTTCTGGCCAGCCGCGCAATGCGAACTCGCCACTCGGCAGACGAATCAGCGCCCCTGTTTCAGACCGCTGAACGGCACGGATAAGGCATGACGCCATGATAATATCAGGCGTATGACCAATATGCCCAAGAAGGTTGCGGTTGATGGCAAACTGTGTAATTGCCTTATAATCCAAAGGCTTCTGTGCCCAACGCAAAACCTCAATGGCTGCTTCAAAAAATGTCATGACAAACTCTCCGCAAGGCCTACCCTGGCATCGGGAGTGTCACAGTACGCATGGGGATACCATGCAATCCGACTGCTTTCTCGGTTACACGATTTCCCCTACATTACATAAGCACCTCGTGATGGCGAATGTTCAATGAAACTGATTCCATATTGGAAAATGTATGCCTGCTACTGAAACTCTCTCGAATCCCCGGCTGCCACCAGATGCTTTTCGCAAAAGGACAGGCCTTGAACTCGGGCGCATCGCGCCAAAAATCTAACCGCTTGCGCGGCATTAAACCTTTTCTTATTGTACCGTTAATCTCTCTGCTATACAACAAAATTAAAAAGATGTAGAAAGCCCCCCCCAATACGCCATCGGCGCAAGGATTCAGTCAGCATCCCTGCTGACTGATTTCGACAAGGTGATTTAAAACCTCTATTGGGTTCTGAATAGATACTGTTACTTTAAGGGTACGGCTTTGGAAGAACATCTACAAGGTAAAATGAAGCGCATTGCCGTTTGGGCATTTACCGTGATTGCAGGCGCACTCCTTTTATATTTCCTGCTGTTTCGATACGATGTCGTCAAGACGGGAGTGTCACAGTTATTTGCGGTACTCAAGCCTATTATTTACGGCTTTGTCATCGCTTATATTCTCAACCCTCCGATGCACGTCATCGAAAATCTCATCCTGAAAATTTACGCCCGGCGAAAAAAGAAACCGGGCAAACGCGCTTTGACTGTCACAAGACTGACAAGTGCCATTCTGGCTCTATTGTTCATGCTCCTCATCGTTTATGCGCTGTTTGCCCTTCTGCTCCCTGAACTCATTAAGAGCATTCAAAACATACTCGCCAATGTGCCCACCTATTCGGCCAAAATCCAAAGCTGGTACAACAGTTTTGTACAGGAACACGGATTCAACGAGTCGACAAAAGAGTTCATGGCCAACACGCTCGGCACCGCACAGGACTGGATTTCGGGACAGTTTTCCCCACAGTTCAACAACCTGATTTCAAAAGTGACGAGCAGCGTCGTCGATATCCTGACTTTCTTTAAAAATCTTCTGCTCGGGCTTATCGTTTCTGTCTATGTCATGGTTTCACAGGATTCGATTCTTGCCCGATTCCGGCGCATCATCTATGCCCTGTTTAACGTGGCAACCGCCAACCAGCTCTTGAAAAATCTGCGCTTTATCGATGAAAAATTCGGCGGGTTCCTCATCGGGAAGATCATCGACTCCGCCATTATCGGTGTGATTTGCTACATCGGCGCAGTCATCATGAACCTGCCCTACGCCTTGCTGATTTCCGTCGTCGTTGGCGTCACAAACATCATTCCCTTCTTTGGGCCGTTTATCGGTGCCATCCCTTCAGCCATTCTGATTTGGTGCGTGTCCCCCATTGATGCGCTCTATTTTGTCATATTCGTGCTGGTATTGCAGCAGTTCGACGGCAATTTGCTCGGCCCCAAAATTTTGGGCAACTCCGTCGGCGTTTCCAGCTTCATGGTACTCGTGGCCATTCTCATCGGCGGCGGCTTGTTCGGATTCCTCGGAATGATTATCGGCGTCCCACTCTGCGCCATCCTGATTTCGATCATCCAGGCATACATTCTCAGGCGCATCGCCAATAAAGATCTGCCCGGGGATGTCGAATCTTACCACCATCTCGAAAAGATAGATCCCTGGAAGCGCGAAATCATCAAACCCGATCCTACCCCCAAAAACACGAGCCTATACAGCAGAATTAGCCAAAAAAGCGCAAATATCGCCGACTTCGTCATCGTCCTCGAAAACAATCCCTGGGACAGAACCGCCGAAGATGTCGAGAGAGCTCGAGTCCAGTTCAAGGCTGAATGGGAAGCGGATCGCGAATACTGCAGCAAATATGCGAATCAAAATGACCACTACGACATAGAACTCGGCAGCTTTGATTCCGCCCCAAAACTCCCTTCCGAAGACAATAAGCCTGAAAAGCAGTTGCCTAAAGATGACAACACAGTTACGGACGATAACACGGTTAAAGACGATAACACGGTTAAAGAAGATAACACGGTTAAAGAAGATAACACGGTTAAAGAAGATAACGAAGCCCGTTAGGGCTTCCGGTTTTGTAACCCCCGGTTGGCGCGTAGCGCCTACCGGGGGATCAAGGGCATCT
>JAZODZ010000566.1:0-5976 GCA_045597285.1 Myxococcota bacterium | reverse complement strand
CTACGATCCGACTTATAAAAAAGGCGCCGAATATCGACGCCTTGAACAACTCTGTGAAGGGACTGAATATTAATAACCAAAGATGCAGTCGCTCAGCAGACCTTTTTCGTAGTTGCAGTATGAAGTGTCGTACTTGAGCTCGCTGCAGGAAAGACGTGAGAAGCAATCGAGGTAACGATTGAGTTCGTATGAGCATTCATAATAACGATCATGAATATCGCTAATAGCAGAACGGCATTCGTAGTAATCGCGATATACATAATAGTGTGAACCGATAGAAAGCTCATAAGAACTCATTTGATAAGACTGATAGCAGTAATCGATGTTGTTGCAATAGTCTTCGGATGACACGGATTCCAGGCAGGAAGATGCCAGAACAGAAACGCCAAAAAGGGCGCAGAAAAGAAGAGCTTTTTTCATAATGACCTCGCTATGTTGAGTAAAAGAATGACCCTCACGGGTGTTACGTTTTGAAACTATCTTTTGTCATGGAATAAATCAAGATTTTCGGAACAATTTGCGCTGTTCCTGAAGTGCGTTTTATAAGCAGAAGTTGTGCCAGATTTTTGCGAACGGAATTATTGAAGTATTTATTCCGCCAAACCCTTGAAATATCAGAATTGACGGCGTTTTGAATGATGGGACTGTGTGCATGATGCAAGTTGTGATTGTTGCATAATGTCACAGTGTGTGGCGAAAATGTTTAGTTGATCGTAAATGTGCATGAGTCGTTGCAACCTGAAGAGATGGCGGGATCGCACTGTTCGAAGACTTCCTGGAGAACGCCGTCGCCGCAATATTCCTCGCGTTTGCATTCGGCATTGCATTTACCGTATCCGCCGACGTTATTATCTTTGCCGTCGTCGCATTCTTCTTTGGCATCGAGGATGCCGTCTCCGCAACGCGGTGCAGAATAGGAACATCCGAGGCCGCAGTGTCCATATGCGCCATCGTTAATTCCGTCATCGCAGGCTTCGCCAATGGCGGGTGAGACGATACTGTCGCCGCAATAGGGGAGGGTGCATTTGGATGTACACATGTCGTCGTCAGAGAGGTTACCGTCGTCGCATTCTTCACCGGCTTCGATGACGCCGTTTCCGCAGCCTTCTCGCAGGCAGTTTGCTTTGCAGCCCTTGTGAATATTTCCGTTTCCTTCGGGGGCGGACAGATCGCAGGCTTCGTGTTCAGATTCGTACTGTCCGTTGCCGCATGATTTGATTTGGCAATCGTCTGAACACCAGGTTTCGGTCGAGTCACACCCTTCCACGCCTTCTCGAGTGCCGTTTTTGCAGAATGGGGCGTTTTTGCAGTCTGCCGTGCATCCGAACTTGTGTTGCAGTTCGATATCGTTGTGGTCACCGGCGAAATCGCATTCTTCATTGCCACGGACGATGCCATCGCCGCAAATCGATGTGCACGTGCTAAGACCCATGTTGACGAAGCCACTCAACGTCAGCTTAAAGGATGAATTTGTAAAGGAGGGATTGCTGAAATCCGAGACACCACCACCAGAACAACGTTCGGCCTGGAAAATATGGATCGGGTAAATGCCCCCTGGATAGATGTGATATTGTTCTTTGGCTGTTTTCTTATCTAAGGTGACGCTTTTTTCCCATGGGCCGTGAATGCCGGCAACCTCGATGCCCAGGTGTCGATTGAAGAATACCCAGACGTCATCATCGCCTGAAAAATACAGGTTTTCCGGATTATCACTGCCTTCGTATTTGAAATATGTTTCGATCTGACATGCAAACTCGCCATTGACGATATTATTGGAGTTTTCTTTACCATATCCTTCATCACCATCGAGCGGATAGAAGCCTCGTCTGTTGATATAGTAGGAATCGTTCATCGAATCCATGCCGTATATATTTTTATTGTTTTGTTTATTCAGAGTTAATTGCTTGCTGAAAGTCATGTTAAGCCCTGGGACATCTGTGTACCACCATTTGAAAGCTTCTGGACAGGAGAACAGATTTTTGCAGTCGCTGGCGCATACTTCCGGGTGATTGACGAATTCATTGCCGGGTCTGAGTTTGGGCAGGCCGTCTGTATCGAGTTCCGAATAGACGATGTTGGTGCAGCAACCGTGATCGTTTGAAAAGAAATCGGGAAGTGGGCGTCCTACCTCAATTGGCATATGGGTTCGATAACCGTTGTTCAGTCCTTTGCAGTGATCGGGAAGGCTGGCGTAGAGGTCATTCGAGACATATCCTGAGGTCATGGGGTCTGTGTCGGGCGGAACGGATCTTTTTTTATCTCGATTGGGAGTGGGGTAGGAATAGGCGATAAAATCACGACATATCATGGGGAGAACGATTTGATCCGGCAGTTCATTTTGCGGGGCAACGCAGGCGAATCCAGGTTCGGTTTTGCATAATGGCGAGCATCCGTCGCCTGCGATGAGGTTACCGTCGTCGCATTCTTCGGCATCCATGGTCATGCCATCGCCGCAGCGAGGTTTGCAAATACCGTTGGAACAGTCGAAGAACATTTCGGAAGTGCATTCCGGGCTGCAACCGTCGCCGGCTTTGTTGTTTTTGTCGTCGCATTCTTCGCCGGCCTGAATGATGCCGTCTCCGCAGGGGCCGCTGACACAGACACTTGGCGTGCCGCTGCACGCATATCCTGTTTCGATCTCGCAGTCATTCGAACAACCGTCGCCATTCACGGTATTGAAATCATCGCATTGTTCAATGCCTTCCATCTTGCCGTTGCCGCAATCCGCTGTATCGAGACAAGGCATATTTTCGACGGGGCATTCCCAGCCTTTTTGAATCTGGCAGTTGAGACATCCTGACGTGGTGTTTGTCTTGCCTTCATCGCACTGTTCATCGCCTGTCACGATACCATCACCGCATTCATCTTTGAGGCATTTTCCTGCCGTTGGGCAGTGCCATCCTTTTTCGCGTTTGCACCATTTGGAGCATCCGTCGCCGTCAATCGTATTTCCGTCGTCGCATTCTTCATTTCCGGCGATGATGCCGTCGCTGCAGGCGCGGGCGATGCAGCCGTCGTCTTCGCAGATATAGCCGGGTTCTATCGTGCAATGGGCGGAACATCCGTCGCCGTCAATCGTGTTGCCGTCGTCACAGGTTTCAAGCGCATCCTTGTCGAGTGTGCCGTTGCCGCATGTCAAGTCACAAACTGAAGTACCTGAATCGTTTGTATGGCATCGGAAACCTTTTTCGTTGAGGCAAATCATCGAGCATCCATCGCCGTTGAGGCGGTTTCCGTCATCGCATCCTTCATTTTCGTCGATTTTGCCATTGCCGCACAGAACCGAATTGCACACGCTTTTTCCGTTTTTCGTAACGCAGATAAAGTTTTCCTCGAGTTTGCACTCGGAAGAACAGCCGTCATTATCATCCGTGTTTTCGTCGTCACATTCCTCGTGATCGGGTTGAATTTTTCCGTCACCGCAATAATTGATCCTTTGGCAGGTACTGGTGCAGCCATTGTATTCTGAAGAGGTATCCTTACCGGCATCGCATTCTTCACCATTGTCGCGATCGATCTTGTCGAGTTTTTTATCACCGCAATAATGGGCTGGATGGCAATCGATTGCGCACATTCCCTCGGTTCCATATTCGATATTGTCTTCGCCATCGTCGCATTCTTCGCCGGAATCCGGATTGATTGTTCCGTCGTTGCATGTATTCGAAATACATGGATAACCCGGGGTATCGCAGTGAAATCCCGATTCGACGGTTGAGCAGTCGGCGGAACAGCCGTCTTCACTTTTTGTGTTGTTGTCGTCACAGGCTTCGTTGTCGTCGAGGTTCCCGTTGCCACAGGTTTCTATTTTAGAACACTCGCCCCCCTTTTTCGGGCATGTATAGCCGTCTTCGATGTGAGTACACGATTTGTCACAGCCGTCGCCGTCATTCGTGTTGTTGTCATCGCAGATTTCGCCTTTTTCGACGAGGCCGTTGCCGCACACGGGATCTTTCTTTTCTGATGGGGTTGTGCTGGAACACGCTCCGCCAGATTTCGGGCATGTATAGCCGTCTTCGGTTTTCATGCAATCGGCAGAACAACCATCGCCGCCGGCGGTATTGCCATCATCGCAGGCTTCGTTTCCTTCGATGACGGAGTTGCCGCATTCCGATACTGTATCAGGATTATTATTATTTTCCTGATTGGAGTCTTCGCCGCAAGCGGCAAGCGTAAGGCTTAATATGGCACATAATAATAATGCTTTTTTCATATCTTGATTCCTTTGGGGGTAACGATTCTGCCACTCACAGTGTTTTGTATTACGTGGTCTTGTCGAAATCAGGCAGCACACCAATCGGAGAGCGTTTAGATTGAGTCTCGAATTTTAGAGATGATCTCATCGTCTAAATGATATTCATTGGCGAGCATTAGACTCGTTGTGTTGCCACACACACCTGCGTCGAGCAGGCATTGAATCATGGCGATGTTTTTCTCTTTGATCAAATCGTTTAGGATTTTTGCGTTGCATTCGGCATTATAAGTGAGTAGCAGAGAGACGATTTCAATATTTTGGTTAATGATAGCGATTTCGAGCATATTGTTATCGTCGACGAATTGGTGCTTGTGATTGGGATTTGCGCCCTGCATGAGAAGCTCATTGACCAAATCAGCCTTGTTATGAGTCACGGCGTAATTAAGCGAGTTATCGAGTTCTTTCTGTGCATCTACTGTAATGGTTTTGTTCAATGCTTCCGGATTGAGATAGGCTGTCTTGCCTTCATTATCGGTAGCATAAATATTAATGCCATATTTAACGAGTATTCGTTGCAATGCTAAATCGTGGGTATAAAAAAGGGCCGTTTTTCCTTCATTATCCACGGTATTGATATGGGCACCTTTTTTTAGAAGGTATTCAAGTGAAACAGGACTTTTATGGTAGAAAATGACTGTTTTGCCTGAATTATCTCTAATACGAAGATTGGCACCATACTTCACCAACATGGTAGTTATATCGTACGATTTACTATAAAAAATTGCCGTTTTCCCCGTATTGTCTTTGATATTAACATCGGCGCGATTCTGGAGTAAATACTTGATGAGTTCTGGATTTTTAATATAAAATAGAGCCGTTTTTCCGTCGCTGTTTTGTGCATTGATATCGATATTTCGGAAATGTGTCGATACGGGAGAAACGGATTGTGCAAAAAACAGCAGGGTATTATTCTTCAAATCGCGAACTGTGAAATCAGCGCTTACTCTACTTAGAGCATTTACGCGGTTTGCGAAACACTTGCTTGTAATGCCTTCATTGAGAATATGGAATATGGCATAATTCCCTTCTGAATCCTGGGCATTGGGATCGGCACCGGCTTGTAGAAGGATTTTTAGAATCACGTCATTTGAGTTTGAGACGTAAAAAAGCGGGGTTTTCCCTTTGGCATCCATACAGTTCGGGGAGGCACCAGCATCGAGAAGGCTTTGGACGAATGACCAATGCCCCGACTTGACGGCCTTTATGAGAAATGGCGTGCCATCTGCTGAACGACCATTGACATCTGCGCCATTGGCGATGAGTGCGTTCAGCATGATGATATGATTGATGGCAATGGCGTGTTCGATCAGGTGTTTTCCATCCGTCGTCTTTGCGTTGGCATGCAAGGGTTCCGCGAGCTTGGACAGAACATTTTGTGGGATGGATTTTTGGAGATTCTTTGAAGTGCCTGACTTGAGCTTTTGGGCAATCAGAGTGCCGGCGGCAATACCTGCGATAATGAGTGGGACTGGAATCATGGCGTTGTTTGATATGGAGACAATGAGATTTCTATTTCGCCCCCTGGCCCAGGGTGTACGCAAAGTCGTGAGACAACGAAGCCCGTTAGGGCTTCAATGTTTGTAGCCCCCGGTTGGCGCGTAGCGCCTACCGGGGGATCAGGGAGAGTTTCCAAGATATGAACCCCGTAGGGGTTCAACAAAACGTATTGAACCCCTACAGGGGTCTGTTTTTAGGGGATTCCGTTAATCCCCCGGCGTTGCCGG
>JAZODZ010000565.1:0-2989 GCA_045597285.1 Myxococcota bacterium | reverse complement strand
AGACGAACGCCGCTCTTTCCCGCGTAACGATAAGGACGAACGCCGTTCCTTCCCGCGCAACGACAAGGACGAACGCCGTTCTTTCCCGCGCAACGACAAAGACGAGCGCCGTTCTTTCCCGCGCAACGACAAGGACGAGCGCCGTTCTTTCCCGCGCAACGACAAAGACGAACGCCGCTCCTTCCCGCGCAATGAAGACCACCGTGATCGCCACTCGGATCGCGAAGATCACAAGCAAACAAGCGGTGATAAGAAACGTCCGTTTGCCCGTGGTGTAACGCCGCATCGCCGTCCACGTTCGTAATCCTCACGCCGTATTCAGATTCATTCTGAATACGGATTTTTTCTAAAAATTTCGACGACTTGATGATTCCAAGTCCCCCTCTCCCATTGGGAGATGGGGACTTAGGGAGTGAGGTCAGCGAGGTGAGGTGTGCCCTCCATTTGGCTCTGTTTAACGAGCATGGATACGCGTGATATGAAGAACATTTGATAAATGCTGTAAAATCGCTCTGAAAGGGCGAAATGTTTCAGCCCGGGGTGAAGCGTACCCCCGGGTAAAAGCGATTTCCCCCAATTATTTCTCCCCCTCTCCATTTATGGAGAGAGGGAGATGTCGCTACAGGCGACAGAGGGGGTGAGGTAAAAAAGCCTAATAATTCCCGGAACAGGCTATGAAGAAATATCTGACTATCTTGGCACTTTCAGTCTTACTCAGTTTTCCTTATCAGGCATTTGCCGATTCGGGAGATGATTTCGGAAAATCAGCCGTCGCCCAGGTGCTGATGAAGAAAAAGACCCAGCCCGCCGGTTCCGTCCGAAGCATTGAGGCCCCCAAACCAAGCTCTCCCTATCAATACGAGGAGGAAGTCCCCGATAACGTCGATGACCTGATGAAGCGCGTCGAACAGCAAAATGGCGCACTTGTCGAAGAATTTGAAAAACTCATCGAAAAAGATCCCCTCAATCCCGATGCCCCCAAATGGCTTGCCGAGATCGCAGAGTTCCATTGGCAGATGGCGCATTATGAGTATTTACGCGCTCGCCGGGCATGGATCACCGCTCTTGATACCTGCGCTGACGATCCCGATACCTGCCCGCCAGAACCACAGGTCGATTACCACCTCGCCATTGACGATTACCGCCGCATTCTGGCCAAATATCCCGCTTACGAAAGAATGGACGATGTCCTCTTCCGACTGGGCGACGCACTCATCCGGAATAATCAGTCAAAAGAAGGCATTAGCTATCTGCACAGGCTTACCCAATCTTATCCCGATTATAAAGATCTCGATGCAGCATGGCTCGCCATGGGCGAATTCTATTTCTCACAGAAAAACACAGGCACTGCCCAGGCCGCCTATTCCAAGATCACCGATAACTATCCCGATTCCGCTTTTTATCAGTATGCCCAGTATAAACTGGCCTGGACTTATCTAAACCTCGCCGATGACGATTCCTATCTGACTGCCATCGATCTCTTTAAAAAAGTCGTGGAATCCATCGACTCACGCTATGCTGCCGCCGTCGATAAAGACGGCCAGGTCGATGAAAATAAACTCAACGCTGGCGTCATTTCATTCCGAAACCAGGCCCTGAACGACTTGTGTACGACGTATGTCGAACTGCCAAACGGCTGGAAAGAAGCCCGTGCCTATCTGAGTACCAAGCTGCCGCCCGACAAGGCACGCGAAAAAATCGAACAGCTCGGCGGCATTCTCGACGCACAGGGGAAATTTGAAGAAGAAATCGAACTCTACGGCGATTTGCTCGCCGAAAACCCGCTCCATCCCCATGCCATCGATTGGAGAACCGCAAGAGTAGAGGCTTTCCGAGGCTCAAACCGCCTCGACGAAGCTGAAACCGAAATCCGCACGACCATCGCCTCGTGCAATCCACAAAGCCAGTGGCACGCCACCAACGCCGAGACCGATCCAAGCGCCATTAAACGCAGTGCTCGCTTTATTTCTGCCCAGCTGAACACGCTCGCCATTGCCTCTATCGAAAAAGCTGAAAAAGCCAAAGACAGCGCCCAAAAAGACGAATACTGGGCCGACGCCGAAACACTGCTTTCTCAGCAACTCGCATGGTATTCCGGCGACACGCCATCTTTCGATATCAACTTCACCTACGCCTATGTCCTTGATGAACGCTCGGACGGCGCACTCAACGAAATTAAAAAGAAATACGCCAAACGCCTCAAATCCGAGCCCGAACTCGCCTCCGATGTCCTCGTAAAACTCCAGGAAGCCGCCGCCGCATACCAGAAAATTATCGACTGGAAAGACGACGTTCAGGACGAAGAACGCGCCGAACAAGTGCGCGTCGCCGCAAACCGCCAGGTCTTCGTTTACGCCAACATACTCGCCACTTCGGATCCCGAATGGTCGATCATCAATTCGGCCAAGGCCACAAATTTCGTCGAGGAAAAACGCGATTCAAAACTCCAGGACGAAGAACCTCTTTCCGAACACGAACTCGGGTTTGTTCGCTCCGCAGAGCAGTTCTCTACGCGATACCCCAAAGACGACGAAACGCCCGCATTTCTTTGGCGAGCGGCTGAAATCTACCGCACGCATTACCATTACAATCAGGCTGCATCGCGATTCGACGAAATCGTGTCGAATTTCCCCGATCACCAGTACGCCGCAGTCGCCGTCGGTTCCATGTTCGAACTCTATTATAAAGCCAGTAACTACGAAAAAATCGAGTACTGGGCAAAATGGCTCATCGAACATAAGAATTTCAAGCATTATACCGCGCAGGAACTCGAAAACACCGCCTCATTTGCCATCGACAAACAGGCCGTCGCACTCGCAGACGAAAGCAAATACGACGATGCGACATCGACGATCATGCGCATTGTCGAATCCTTCCCCGAACGCACAGAACTCACGGTTGCCGCTCGATTAAAACCCACCACATTGCAGGAACAACTCAAAAACTACAAGAAAGCGATCGAATACCTCGATCCCGTCGAAAAACAACC
>JAZODZ010000564.1:0-11272 GCA_045597285.1 Myxococcota bacterium | reverse complement strand
TACGATCCGACTTGGTCTGAATGCCCGTCGCAAAACTCAGGGACTGCTTCTTCGGCGTTGACTCGCCTTTGTAAGGCACGACAAAGACGAAGTTGCCCTTGGACTGCGGGTTGTCCTTCACATCCAGAGGATCGGTTTCGGCGCCGTACTCGACGAGGTCGGTCACGCCATCGCCATCGCTGTCGGCCTTGGACGAATCTGAGCACCAGTTCTTGTTATTTTTGCAATAGTTCGTGCCGTGATTGGCCGTATTGCAGCAATACGTTTCAAAATAATCGGAAAGACCGTCGTCATCCGAATCGACTTCGAGCATATCCGGAATACCGTCGCCATCGGAATCTTTGGGAGCCGTGATTTTGTAGCACCCGGTCTTGGGATCCTTGGCCGGCAACTTGGAAACATCCGAAACACCGGCAGCCTCGAGGACATCGGGAATGCCGTCGCCGTCCGTGTCGCTGTTGTAACGCGCATAAGAACCGCGTTTGACACCGTTGACCATGATCGTCGTCCGCAACGTCCCCTCGACACTGTCACAAAGGCCATCGCCATCGGAATCGAAATCCATATAGTCAGGTACTGCATTGTTGTCGCAATCGACAGGACTGCTCACCGTTCCAAGCGTGTTCTTCTTGTTATAGCAGCCGTAACCGGAGAATTTGCCGGCCTCGGGCGTCGGCGGATTGATGACCATGCCCTTGATTTCATCGACATCCGTGGCACCGTCGTTATCGTTGTCGAAATCGATGAAGTTGAGAATGCCGTCGCCATCCGTATCGATACAGTATGTGAACAGCCCGTTTTCTTTGGCATTGAGGCACGCGGTATTACCGCCGCAGCATTCGACCGAGTCGCTGACGCCGTTTCCGTCGCTGTCGGAATCGCGATAGTTGGGAATATCGTCGTAATCGGCATCGTCCGGCTCGTACGCGCCGTCGCCGTTATTGGCTTCTATCTTATCCGGAATGCCATCGCCGTCGCTGTCTTTGTCGAGATAATCGGGCGTCCCGTCATTATCGGTATCCTCACAATTTTTCTTGTCATCCGGATCGTTCGCGCATTCGAGATAATCGGGAATGCCATCCTCATCCGTATCGGTATCATCATCGAGTTCCTGCGGAATGACACATGCCGCACCCGTTTTGTCGGGAACACAGAACGCATTTTTATCGAGGCATGACTCGAGAAGTACAAACGCGTAATCTTTGCACTCCATGAGCTTGTAACCGTCGCACTTTTTCTCGCCATTCTGGCAATTCTGCTGGACACAGGATGCCTGGTTATTGCCGGATTCGAGACAGACCGAACCAATCTTGGAACAGTCGGCATCGTCGACAATCCAGCCGCCGTCACACTTTTTCAGGATGTCCCCATCGCATTTGCGATAATCTGCCGTGCATTCAAACTCGACGCAGGACGCCTTGTTCGTGCCGGGATCGACGAGGCAGGTATTCGTCGTGCCATCGCATGTCGCCTTGATCTCATATTCGCCGCTTTCCATGCACTCCATGACGTTCATGCCATCGCACTTGATGTCGCCGAGTTCGCATTTGGCCACGCAGGTGGCCGCATTGTTGGCATCCTCGCAAACGGGCGTATCGGCATTCGCAGCGCAGTCATCGCCGGCCACGTATTCGTGATAATCGTTGCAGACCTGAATCACACTGCCTTCACATCGGGACGATCCAGGCTGGCACTTGGATTCCTTGCAGACCGAAACGCCGTCCTGACCGACAAGACATATCTCGGAATTCTCGGCGCAATCCTGCACCACTTCATAAGTGCCTTCCGAAGTGCATTTCATCAAAATATTGCCGCTGCAAACCATCTCGGTGTCGTCAAAACACTCTTTGATTTTCTCGCACTTGAGCGTCTTTTCGTTGCAGTAATACCCTTCGAGACAAGTCTCGGCACACGCCGTCTCATTTTTGACGCATTCACCTTTTGAATAATCGCAATACTCGCCTTCAGGGCACGTCTCACTGCATGGCGTTCCATCTTCCACGCACTGCCCGATTTCCTCATCGCAATGCTTGTTTTCGCCGCAAGTCACGGGACATTTGGACGTCGTGTCTTCGACACACTTGTACCCCGTTGTTTCATCGCAATGCTGGTTATTCGGGCAGGATTCCGGGCATTTCTCGATGGCCTGATTTTCGACGCACTTGTAATCCGTGGACGCATCGCAGTGTTGGTTATCGGGGCACGAATCCGGGCATTTCTCGACGGCCTGATTTTCGACGCACTTGTAATCCGTGGATTCATCGCAGTGCTGGTTATCGGGGCACGAATCCGGACATTTCTTTTCAACGCACTTGTACCCCGTGGATTCGTTACAAATCTGATTGTCCGGGCACGATTCCGGGCACGTCTCCGTCGTTTTATCCACGCACTGAAAACCGGTACTCTCATCACATATCTGATTGTCCGGACATGTCTCCGGACACTGCGCTGACGTCGACTCACTCTCGCCACCGCAGCCCGCCATCAAGGCCGCAGACGCGCAGCAAGCCAGCGTAAAAATGACTGTTCTCTTAAACATAAACCACCTTTTATAGAAATCCAGGAACTGCCGCAATGAATCGGCACCATATCACCAATTATCGTCTCAAAAGCCTGTTCCAGGAACAGGCCGGTTAATCATCATAACAAAGCACGCCGGTATTTTCCACGGATATGTACCGCACAGTCTGGAGCCGGCACAAAAACGAAAAAAGCCGCGTATCCGGAACGGATAGCGGCTTTCACCGGGCGTATGCAATAGCCCGGTGCTGCGGGCCGTATGAAACAGGCCCGCCCACCTGAAAAAGAATCAGTTGCTGATTTCACCGCCGTCGCCGATGACGGGCGGAACCAGGAAGTAAGCGATACCGGAGTTGAGAACCGAGCCGTCGCCGGAAACCTTGACACGGGCCTTGAAGACCTGCGGCTCAGCCGTGGCCGGGAAGATCGACTGGGATGCGACCGGAATGACGTCGTAGCAGACGACCGTGCCGGGAAGGAGCTTGCTGATGCCAGGATATTTCGTGTTCGTGTTCGTGAGCGTGTTCGTGATCTTCGCGCATACGCGGTTCTGAACCGTCTCGCCACCGGCAATGTTGATCTCGAGGTGATCGATGAGCTTGGACGCATTCTTGTCGACGTCCTCGACGGACGACGTGACATCGAGCGGCATGCCCTTGGCGATTTCGCGAATACCCGTGAGCGTCTTCTCGGCAACCGCGCTGTCGACAGCCTTGTAAGCATATTTGTCGGAGCCGTTGGCTTTATTACTCATATCCTTGGCATAAGTCTGCATGGCATCGCCCCACAGACCAATGTAACGAGCCTTGAAATGCTGCATGACCGTACCGAAGTTCGATTTATACTGCGCACACCGCGTCGATGCACCGGAATTTGAAGTACATTCCTCTTCATCGAAGGCTTCGATGATGACGCGGATGGCATCATCGCGGAAACCGGCACAGCCAATACGTCCAGGCGTCGTCGAGCAACCAATTTTGCAGCTCGAATACGTGCCGCAGCCTGTCGAAGAAGTCGGAGCCATCTTGCACGTGCTGGTTTTCGAATTCTTGCAATACTGGATGCCGTCCGTATGCGTGTTATTGCCGAGAAGGGCGCAGAATGGCTGCTGGTAAGGCGGTTCCGCCCAACCAGGCGCGCAGAATCCGGAATACGTATGAGCGCTCGTCGTATAGGATGAGAAACGGGCATTGAGCGCATCGATCGTTTTCTGCGGATCATCACTAATCGGCGCACCAACCCAGAACGTATCGATATCCGAATAGAACGAAATACCGGTCTGCATTTTGTCAAAGCACCCCTGACCGTAGCTCGGGCTCGTGATGCAGCGGCCGCCTTCGGAGCAGATGGAATTTGCTAGTCCCACGCAGTCACCATTTTCCAGGCAGGCGCGTCCGAGGTCTTTGCACTGAAGCGTATTGAGAATATTGGGAAGACCCGTGGCGAGCGACTGGATTTCGGACCCCATGGAGCCCGTATAGTCGAAGATGAAGAAGAGGTCGATGGCCTGAATGGACGTCTCAAAGCTCAGGGACTGTTTCTTCGGCGTGGACTCGCCTTTGTAAGGCACAACAAAGACGAAGTTGCCCTTGGACTGCGGGTTGTCTTTCGCATCCCGAGGATTGGTTTCCGCGCCGTACTCGACGAGGTCGGTCACGCCATCGCCATCGGTATCGGCCTTGGACGAATCCGAACACCAGTTGTTGTTGTTCTTGCAGTATTGCGTGGTCTGATTGCTCGTCTTGCAGCAATACGTTTCAAAATAGTCGGAAAGGCCGTCGTCGTCGGAATCGACTTCGAGCATATCGGGAATGCCGTCGCCGTCGGAATCCTTCAGCGTCTTGATATTATAGCATCCGGTCTTGGAATCTTTGGCAGGCAGCTGTGAAACATCCGAAACGCCGACCGCTTCGAGGGCATCAGGAATGCCGTCGCCATCCGTGTCGGGATTGTAACGCGCATAGGACCCGCGCTTGACGCCATTGATGACAACAGTCGTGCGAAGCGTGCCTTCGATGCTGTCGCAAAGGCCGTCGCCATCGGAATCGTAATCCATATAGTCGGGAGACGCATTGCCGTCGCAGTCGACAGGACTGCTCGCCGAGCCCAGCGTATTCTTGTTGTTCTTGCAGCCGTAACCGGAGAATTTGCCGGCTTCCGGCGTCGGCGGATTGATGACCATGCCTTTGATTTCATCGACATCCGTGGCGCCATCGTTGTCGTTGTCGAAATCGAGGAAGTTGGGAATGCCGTCGCCATCCTTGTCGAGACAGGACTTGAACATCCCGTTTTCCTTGTCATTCATGCAGGCGCTGTCGCCGCCACAACATTCGACCGAGTCGTTGATGCCGTTGCCATCGCTGTCGGGATCGCGGTAGTTCGGGATTTCGTCGTAATCGGCGTCGTCCGGCTCATACATGCCGTTACCGTTATTGGCCTCGAGTTTATCCGGAATGCCGTCGCCATCGCTGTCCAGGTCGAGATAATCGGGCGTCCCGTCATTGTCGGTATCTTCGCAATTCTTCTTTTCATCCGGATCGTTGGCGCATTCGAGATAATCGGGAATGTAGTCGCCATCCGTATCGGTATCGTCTTCCAGTTCCTGCGGAATCACGCACGCCGGGCCGTTTTTATCAACCATACAGAGTGCGTTCTTGTTGAGGCATGACTCGAGCAAAACCCACGAATAACTCTTGCACTCCATGAGATTGAAGCCATCACATTTTTTATCGCCGTTAGTGCATTTCTGCTCGACGCAGGATGCCTGGTTGGTACCGGTTTCGAGGCAGACGGATCCAATCGTGGAGCAGTCGGTGTCATCGACAATCCAGCCGCCGTCGCACTTCTTGAGTACGGAACCGTCGCACTTGCGATATTCGCTCGTGCATTCGAAATTGACGCACGACGCCTTGTTCGTGCCGGGATCGACGAGGCAGGTATTCGTCGTACCGTCGCACGTCGC
This sequence comes from Myxococcota bacterium, assembly GCA_045597285.1. Lineage (GTDB taxonomy): Bacteria > Myxococcota_A > Bradymonadia > UBA4248 > UBA4248 > UBA4248. The sequence continues at coordinate 5,790 of JAZODZ010000564.1, read as the reverse complement.
CTTGATTTCATATTTGCCGCTTTCCATGCACTCCAGGACGTCCATGCCATCGCACTTGATGTCACCGAGTTCACATTTGGCCACGCAGCCAGCAGCATTGTTGGCTTCCTCACAAACGGGCGTGTCGGCATTCGAGGCGCAATCGTCGCCGGCCACATATTCGTGATAATCGTTGCACACCTGAATCGCGCTGCCGTCGCAACGCGACGTGCCGGGCTGGCAAACATTCGGCCGACATGCCGCAACGCCGTCCTGACCGACGAGGCAGATCTGCCCCTTCTCGGTGCAATCCTCAACCAGTTCGTTGTCGCCTTCCTCGGAACAATTCATCAGGAGGTCGCCACTGCAACTCTTTTCGTTTGAAACCTCGCATTCCCGAATCTTTTCGCATTTGCCCGTCTCGGTATTGCAGTAATAATCTTCACCGCACTCCTCGTCACACACGGGCTTGTCCTGGTTGGGCACGCATTGGCCGGTCATCGTGTCGCAATGTTCATCCTCGAGGCACGTCTCGGCGCATTCGACGGGATCGGGTTCGCACGTATAATTCGTCGTTTCATCGCAATGGGTGCCGGGCGCACAGTCGGGACAAACGGGATCTTCGGGCGCACACTTGAATCCAGTGGATTCATCGCAATGCTGATATGCAGGGCAGGATTCCGGGCATTTCTCCACGGCCTGATTCTCGACGCATTTATAATCCGTGGAAGCATCGCAGTGCTGGTTCTCGGGGCAGGATTCCGGGCATTTCTTTTCATCCGCATTTTCAACGCACTTGTAACCCGTGGAGGCATCGCAATGCTGGTTCTCGGGACATGAATCCGGACATTTCTTTTCGACCACGTTTTCAACGCACTTGTAACCCGTGGATTCATCGCAAATCTGATTATCCGGGCACGTTTCCGGACACTGCGTCGCCGCCACATCACTATCGCCGCCGCACCCAACCATCAAGGCCGCAGACGCACAGCATGCCAACGTAAAAATTACTGTTCTCTTAAACATAGACCACCTTTCGAAGAAAGCTTATTTCACCCCAATGCCCATCCGACTCAGACAGACCAAGCAGGTTATAATAGCAGACTCAAATGACGATTTCCATTACGCCTCAATAAATTTGCTCGTAAATTGGATATTATTTCCTTGTCATGCCGCTATGTGCCTTGCACATACGCGGCATCTGCGGCGCTAGCCCCTGCGGGCTACGCGCCTTTTACCCGGGCTATGCAGGCATACGCCCGGGTTTTATTTTGCCATGCACCATTCGACATCGAGTTCTGGCCAATGCATTCCAGAATTACCGCATAACGACTGCCTCTGAACGCAGTTCTCACCCTCGACACACGGTCGTCATCAAATCATGTAATCCTCACACTCGAACCCGACACTGTCATCCGTAATCGTGAGCCTGCAATGTTTAGCAATGGCCGACGATCCCTGCGGCGGCACGTCGTATTTGACCACGATTGCCCCTTCGGCAGTTTTCTCGGCCTCCGGATCGTGCCAATACAGCTGATGCCCAAAAGCGACGAGTGATGCAAAAGAGGCGATCATATTTGGCGAGAAATCCTTGTCCAGCTTGATATCGGAAACGCAGCGTTCCGGGGCGGAAAGTGCCTTCTGATCGCGATCCTCAGCCAGGGCGAGGCTGATAAAAAACGGTGCCGCAGCCGCCCAATCCCCGCGCCTGATAGCCTTTCGGGACGCCATATCAACGATAAAAGCATCGCGCATCGGCCCGCCCTCATCGTAAGGAACGGGTTCAGTCCTCGGCGGATCGGGATAGTTCAAAATATACCACGTTCCCAGATGCGACCCGGAATCCAGTTCACTCTTGTATGTGCGCAGTTCCCTGACGAGTTTTTCGGCTTCCGAATAGACTGCCAGCGCAGCCGGGTCTTTTTTTTCTCGAAAATAATAGCCCCACTTGAGTTCGTCCTTCGGCATCGCCGGCTTCTCCATCGACGATTCCACACTCTTTGTCTCCGCCGATAAATTGGATTCGTTTCCTGTCATTTTGACAACCGAGGCATTTTCGGGCTGCCGTTTGCACGCAACCAGAGTAATCAGACAAATCGCACATATCGCGATGATATATTTCATAGCATTATGCCCATCAAAAGAAATGTTATAAACCGCGTTTTTTATACCGTATACAGGCTTTTCAAACAATCTGTTCTTTAGCCGCCACAAGCCTTCGAGGAACAACATTTCATACAGATTGATTATCGAAAGGCACTGGGCTAAATAATCTCGGTCAACCCATCAGGCTCATTGCCCAGCCCTTCCGTAGGAGTTTTTCATGAGAAAACAGCATTATTTATTATTTCTGTTCAGCGCCGCATTGTTAATGAGCTGCTCGGATGATGGCAGTTCCGAAAAGACAGACAATCCCGGCAAACCGGATGACAAGACGGCCTGCACAGTTACGGAAACCGTATGCGATGACAATCGGATAATGCGTTGTGAGGAAGGAAAAGAACCGACGTATCAGGCGTGCGGCGACGGCGAGTTCTGTCGCGACGGCGTATGTCATCCAAAGGATGCATATACCAAAAACAGCGTGAACTGTCAGGATGACAAGACACTCATCAAGTGCACAAAGGGAAAAAAAGCAGTCACCCTGGACTGCACGGCTGATGACAGCAAAGGCTTTTGTGATGCGGATTCGAAAGAATGCAAAGTTCCCGTCACGGTGAATGCCGGGGATGCGTGTGATCGCGCCCACGTCTGTGCGGAAGGACTCGTCTGCCCCGAAACGACGCAAGTGTGCACGTGGCCGAGCAGTAGCGAGGGGGATGCATGCGACGAGGAAAGATTGTGCAAGGAGGGGTTGTATTGCGAGAATTGGGAAAGCAATACATGCATGGCCTATCGAAACCTTGGGGAATCGTGCAGTCAGGATCAGGAATGCGCCCCAACGATGCAGTGTCTGAACGAACAGTGCCGCCAGCCGGCGAATTATGGCGATTCATGCGATGAGCTTCATCCTTGCAAAGGCCGCTGTGTCAAGAAAATGTGCCGCGAGGTCAGCGAACTGTATAAAGACTGTAACGAATCACTCGTGTGTCCGGAAAAATCCGTATGTACCGACGGGCAGTGCGTTCCCCTCAAGGGCAGCTGTACGAAAAATTCTGACTGCACCGGTGATTCATTCTGTTGCCTTGACGAGGCTTCATGCGATGAAAACGTGAATCAGTGCATTCCCTACTCGATGGATAATCCCAACGACAAGACGTGCATGTTCAAGACAAAATCGGGCGTGTTCGAGGCCGCCGTTCAGTGTTACTGGGTTCCCGAATCGAACGAATCGCCCGAGTACAACGAAGTCATCTCGAGTGTTTCGGTTGGCTGGTACCGCAACAAACAGGGCGTAGACAAGCCGTTGATTGCATTTGCCTCGGGGTTGACGAGCACCAACAATCAGAACGGTTTTATCCGCCTAATCCATCCCGAAACCTGCGAAACACTCGAATCGATTCCCATCACGAACGACGGCACGGTGACATCCCATACGATGAACGGTGCGGATATCGACGGTGACGGCTATATGGAATTTGTAGTCCGCAACGAGAGAAAGACTATGGTGTATCACTGGGACGAAGAGCAGAAAAAGCACGTCCCGATTGTCACAGCGGCCAATATCGCAAGAACAGACCTGAATGCGACGTTTTCATTTCACGACATCAACAACGACGGCACGATAGAGATCGTCGCACCTGGCGGCGGCGTCATGACGGTGAACGGCGATATCCTTTCTGAGCCCAAATACGATGTTTCCATCATCACTTCACCGACGGTGGGAGATTTAAATCACGACGGCACCGTCGAATATGTCGACGCCAACAAGGTCTATGAGTGGAAGGAAGGCGCATGGCAGCTGATTGCGACACTTGGCGTCTCGGGCAACAACATTCAGAGTGCGTATGCGGACTTTGGAACGCCGGGCGAATCTTTTGATTTGGAAAAGCTGGACGGTGTTGCCGAAGTTGTCCTTGTGACGAGCAATTCCCTGAGCATCTGGGCTATATTTGACAGCACCGGGGCCAGGCTTTCCCAGCCTCAGAATGTATTCACATTCAATTACAGCGGCTGGTGCGGTTATCCTCCGGTCATTGCGGATGTCAACAAGGACGGCCTGCCGGAAATTGGTTTGGGGACAAAGGCGAACTTTCGGGCATACGATCCGAAATGCAACGAAGCGGCAGTAGCATCGAAGCGCTGTGCCGGCATCGGTTATATCTGGGAGCAGTGGAACGATGACACTTCAGGTCAGGCGGGTGCCTCCGCTTTCGATTTTGACGGGGACGGTCAACTTGAACTGATCAACGGTGACGAAGGCTATACGCGAGTCTACGACGGCATGACGGGGGAGGTCCTATTTTCGAATTACCGAAGCTCCATCACGTCACTCGAGTATCCTGTCATTGCGGATGTCGATAACGACGGAAGCACTGAAATCGTCATTGTCTCTGATCTTTATAGCTATAACCGTGAGCTTGCGCCGATCGATCCGATTCATCGCGGCGTCAAATGTACAGAAGACGCGGACTGTTATTCGAACCACTGCGTTGGCGGTTTGTGCCGTTGTACAGAAAATGCGCAATGCAACTGGCAGACAATCAACAATGCGATCTTTGAGCAGCACAAGTGTACGGCACCGCTTGCCGGTGACGAAACGGGCGGAAACGTCTGCCGTGCCTCGCGAGGTGCCAAAATGCCGGGCGTCATGGTTCTTCGCGATCGCCTCGATCGGTGGGTTTCATCGCGTACCATCTGGAACCAGCATGCCTACAACATCACGAATATCAACGATGACGGCACCATTCCCAAGACGGATGCCTGGAAACAGAACTTTACGCAACCGGGTCTGAACAACTATCGACAGCAGGTTCAGGGAAAAACGGGGGCTGGCGTTGCACCGGACATCACGGGACGTTTCACATCGAGTACGGACGCATGCCACTATAACAGCAATGGCAAGGCACAACTCAACGCGCAGGTCTGCAATCGTGGCACGAAGACTGTCGGTTCGAAAATGCCAGCCATTTTCTACAAAGAGTCGATTGCACCCGAGAATATTCTCTGTGTCTCCTATACCGCGGACAAAGTTACCGTTGGTGAATGCATGGACGTGTCATGCGAATTCGATTCACAGACGGCAAAAGAACTCGTCGGCAAAGAGATCATCATGCGCGTCAACGACGATGGCAAAGGCGGTAAAACGACCATCGAATGCGATGAAGGCAACAACATCGATAAAATTACGATAGAAAGCTGTGCCATCAATTAAACCGCAGATGCGTTTGAATCGAGATATATCGACCGATTTGAACCGAGAGGCGTGCCGACCGCACACCTCTCATCGGGGCCTCACCCCCTCTGTCGCCTGCGGCGACATCTCCCCCTCTCCCCAGGGATAGGGAAAAGCGAGAAAATCATGGATAAAATCGACAAAACATCTCCCCCTCTCCCCAGGGATAGGGGGAGAAATAATTGGGGAAATCGTTTTTACGCGGGGGTACGCGCTCACCGCGGGCGGTAATCTTTCGCTCTTTCAGGGCGACGACATTTATCGAAGGTTTTTCTTAATAAAAGGCTTCACCATCGCCTGAATTTGAGCAAAAAAAAGCCGGCGACGTTCTACTCTCCCACGCAGTCACCCACGCAGTACCATCGACGCAAAAGAGCTTAACTTCCGAGTTCGGGATGGGATCGGGTGTGGCCTCTTCGCTAATATCACCGGCAAGACTTAAAAAGAAAGGATAGAGCAATCTAGCCAGCCACCAT
>JAZODZ010000563.1:0-11891 GCA_045597285.1 Myxococcota bacterium | reverse complement strand
GGCAGCGCAAGGCCCCAGAAACGCTTCTTGGAAATCATCCAATCACGCATATTCGTGAGCCATTCGACCTCGCGGTCTTTACCGAACGCAGGAATCCAGTTTATATCTTTTGCGACTTTGATAATTCTGTCGCGCCAATTCATATTGATATACCACTCGTCCACCATGCGGAAAACGAGCTCTTCTCCCGTTCTCCAGCAATGCGGATAGACGTGCGGATACAATTCCTGAGCAATTAATATATTCTTTTTCTTGAGTTCGGCGACGACAGCCTGGCGAGTGTCATCTTTGGTCGCATTCATGCCGGTCAGGAAGCCGAATTTCGGCAGGAAACAGGCGGCTTCGTCGAGCGGCGCAAGCATCGGAAGGCCAAGTTTGACGCCCAAAACGTGGTCGACATCACCGCAACCCGGCGCGATGTGAACGATGCCGGTACCTTCGCCGATGGTCACGACCGCATTGCCGCGTTCGTCGCGGCCGCCATCGATCACGCGATGCGCATCAACCGCGGATTCCGCAATTTTCTCGTCGATAAACGGATAACCGCCCTTCACATGCTGTGCTTCGAGCTCATCAAATGGCCCGCGATAGCGCAGACCGACCAAATCCGCGCCTTTGACGGTGCCAATGATTTCATAGCCACCGCGTTCTTTAAAAATCTGGTCGAGCGTCTTGAGCTTGGGTACGCCTTCGATCCAGTTCTCTTTATATTGTTTTTCTAATCTCTGGAATTTCAAATTATCTTTTGCAAAGATATAAATCTCGCCATCCTGATTGGAACGGATTTTAATATAATCCAAATCCGTATTGACAGCCGCACCCACATTACAGCTCAGCGTCCACGGGGTTGTCGTCCACGCAACGAGATTCTCGCCCTCATGACCCGGATCTATTAATGGAAATTTTACAAACAGCGACAGCGAAGCAATATATTTACGGCCTTCGATGACTTCCATCTGCGAATAGGCGGAACCACTGCGCCCCGACCACGGCATCACGTCATGCCCGCGATAAATCAGGCCTTTCTCATAACATTTTTTCAAAAATGCCCAAATCGTATAATTGTTTTCTTCGGACATTGTAAAGTATGAATTGTCCCAATCCATCCAGTAGCCGAGCCGAATCGACTGATCGGTGATGCGTTTGGCGCATTTGTTCACGCGGTCTTTGCAATCCTGCACGAACTTGTCGATGCCATACTCGCGCACCTGCTGCTTCGACGTAAAGCCGTGTTCCTTCTCGACCTCGACCTCGACCCACAGGCCCTGGCAGTCAAAGCCGTTCTGATACCGCAGCTCGCAGCCGTTCATTGCATGATACCGCTGGAACGCGTCCTTCAGCGACCGCCCCCACGCATGGTGCACGCCCATCGGGTTGTTCGCCGTCATCGGCCCGTCCAGGAACGACCATTTCTTGCCGCCCTTGTTCTGCGCCCGCAGCTTGTTGAAAATGTCCGCATTCTTCCAGAAATCAAGCACTTCGTGCTCGTTCTTCACGATATCAATCCAAGTATCGACCTTTTTAATATTCGACTGTTTCGCCCCCATCACGCACCTCGCAAAATCTACCAGGACAATTTCTGTCATCCTTATTTTATCACACCAGCACGCGTTTTGCATCGTCTTTTGTAGCTCGGCTATTGGCTACGCCAATACGCCTCGCCATCGGGCTATCGGCGACGTGGGCATTTGCCCATCGTCGCCGATACGCCCTCTTGCGCGTGCCTATGTGCTCGACGGTTTAAGAGACGTTCGACCGAACGTCTCTACACCGTCTGCGCGCATACGGCCCGCGATTATCTTATTATTCTACGGCAAAACTTAACAACATTTAATCGTTCACAACTTTCAACAATACATCTCGTGCATCTGAATAAAAACGAATATCGATCTTCGTCGCCATCTCATCGGATAAATCCATCAGTTGACGACGGCATGAAACGGGCATGAGAATAACATTTGCCCCCTTCTCAACTGCAATTTCGACGAGTGAAACTGGATTATAAATCGGCTCTATCGAACCTCCAAGGTTGATTTCACCAACAATCACTACGCCTCCACGGATACTCAGTTTCATCAATGATGTGCAAAGTGCAACCAAGGATGCAACACCTAGTTTTGCCCCTGATTTTGACGCATCAAACGCACGAAGCTGAACGGTAAACTCGTGATGACGCGGATCTTTGTCGCCCACAAGTTGCATCGAACGCGCATATAAGTTCTGTTCTGCACAGCTCAGACTCTCTTTAAACGCAGGAGGTACAGGCTTATTGAGAATTCTCACACCGCTTCCCGGTCCTTCGTTAACTTCGATGCGATAAAGTCCCGGATTATCATCTTGGTCACCTGGTGAAATCGTCCACACCTGCCCCGGTTCAAGCGGCTCCGAACCAATACAATTCTCGCTCTGTAGTTCTGGCGTGGATACAAATTTCTCTATCCCATTTTCCCCCATTGTATAACTAAAATGTGTATTCCTGAATTCCGCTGATCCAATTCGCTTTTGCTGTTCCTTAACACGACGTCTTGCTTCCATGGCAAGATGAACAGCCCACTCTATATCCTCATCAGGAATATCACATTCTCCGGGATATAACAATTTTAGAAGGCCGCTCACTGTTTTATTTACAGCATTGGAATCCCGTCCCGATAATGCACCACCATAAAATACACGGTTTTGCAAACAATGAATACGGCTTTGATAACGCAATTGACTCCAGCACTCAGACAAGAAATCACTCACCAACCCAAAGTGATCTGTCAATAATTCTTTATGAATCTTTGGTACATCCCATCCAGGCAAATAGGCATGAATTCTATCCATGAATGCAGTGTCGTTGCGCATTTCCGGCGGAAGAGGGCCAAACAAATGGCCAATTCTCTGCTGATGCTCAACATCAACATCAAAATTACCGACCATGACAATGCTGCCATCCGCTCGGATACTCTCTTTTCCACGACTGAATTCCCCGGATTCCATATAACCTTTCATGATGTTGACGCCATCTTTCTGATCAAATGAAATGCCCGATACTTCGTCAAAACATACGACATCATACTGACAGACCAATCCCCGTTGCCCTGTCGCATTATTCACAAACATACGAGCCACAGTAGCCTTTCCACCAGATATGAGGTGTGCATAAGGTGAGATCTGTTGAAATAGATGACTCTTTCCTGTTCCGCGAGGACCTAATTCTACAAGATTATAGTTTCTTTCTACAAATGGAACCATGCGTAAAAGCATGGCATTACGTTCTCTAGGTGAGAGTTTATCAGGATCAAACCCAATAGAGCGTAGCAATAGCGAAACCCATTCATCCGTTGTAAAGTTTTTCCGGGCTTTGGCCAGAATATCGATCACATTTCTTTTGGAAAGCTGTATTTCTCGGAGTGCAATAATTCCAAAAGGTCTTCCCTTGATCTCCTGCGCGATTGCGGCATCATATGTCAACGTTATTTCGGCATAAAAACCTCCTGTCAGCATGCGTTCATGCTCTTTTACCATTTCAGGGCTAATGCGCACATCATTGAGACGGAGGCTAGGCAATGTTGCAATATATGAATCTGTTTTGGCATCCAGACGTGCCGAAATCAAATCTATCAATTTGATTTCCCCTTCTTCACGTGCCCTGGCTTTAAACAATTCCTCCTCACCTGCCCTAACGGTCCGAGTACTTAGCTGACGTTGAACAATATCAAGCCCCTCGTCAATTTCATCTTGATCCACGCTGGCACAGTATCGTCCCAGTAAAAATTCGACGACATAAGTCGGCACCGGAAACTGACGGCTAAAAGTGCGCACCAAATCTTTACGTACCAAATAACCATCGAGGCTTTCTATCGCTTTATGATCCAAATTATCAAGTTCGAGCATTTTTATGATCCTTTTTTGTGCGCGGGCTATTGGGCGATGCCCAATACGCCCTGCGGGCGCGGCTATATCGCTGACGCTCCATACGCCGCGCCTCTATTTTCTCCCGATGACCGTATCGATTTGCGCCATTATATTCTCATCATTATCAATCACGACAATGACAGCCGAAGATCCCTCAAGTCCATCGTCTTCGACGACCACCGATGCTTTGCCGCTAGATTTAAACGGCTTAATGCCCATTACGACAGAAGTTCCAGCATTCCCGGCATGTGTTCGAATGTCCACTTTTAGTCCACTATACTCACCATCAGCCGCTACATCACATCGCAATCCGCGCCATTTGACATCTGTAATATCAACATGCGATATAATCGCCGTTTTAGATTCTACAATATAACAAGGTACGACACATTCCTGCAAACTCAGCCCCCCATGTGCATAGTCTAATCCGCTTTTAAAACAGCTAATACCATCTGCAAGAGCAACTTCTACATTTGGATTCCAATACCATGACATAGTTAAAATATCATTCTGAACACCTGGTTTAAGCGAGGCACATCGCCCCCATCTGCTTTCAGTAAGGCAAGTTGGAAGCTCGGTTTTAGGTAATCCACCAGGTAACAGGAGCCAACCATGATCCGTTACAATTTGAATGCGTTTCCATCCTGCCTCAAATAATCCCGAGATTCTTTCAACAATTTCAGAGAGGATGACATCGAGATATTTGGCGAGTTTCCAGCCTCTGTGATGTCCTTCACTGTCAATATTTCCAAATTCACACCAGGCTTTGCCTTGAATATCACCTGTATTTTTTGAATCAAGAATCTGATAGCCGGCATCCATCAACAGTTTTTTAAGGTGATAGCCACCCTTCAATGATTGGCCAGTTGATTTCACCGATGGTTCAAAATCTGTAGCATTCTCATCGCCCATAATCTGCTCAGCAATAGGTGATACAGCAGGCTTGCCCGTTGCCGTGATACTCGGCAATGGATTCCAATAACATCTTTCTGAAACCGTAAATCCTCGCTTTTCTAATTGTTCTGCCAGTCTTTTACCCGCATCCAGTCGAAGTCCATCGATAAACAATATGACTCCTTCTGTTAAGCCATTCCCCCCTTTCCCCTCCCTCATCGGGGGAGGGGAGAGGGGGTGGCTTGCGTCAGCAAGCCGGGGGAGAGAGGAGAGGTCTGAGGCTAAAGACTGCAAAATAGACGTTCCATTCTCAAGCCACGGTAAATATACAGCTCGAATTGCCGCTGTGACAGCATCATAATCATCTACACTTTCAATACACGAAAGCGCTTGCAGAACTTCATCATCCACTCGCCATCCACTCGTTTGATACGTATCCAGAATTCCATCTAAGGATGCTCCATTCAAGTTTTCACAACTATATGCTGCCATTTTAGCAAGATGCTCCAAGGCACAGGCAAGCGATGATTCACCTAATTCAGCCCATACGAGTTGCCGTCTGCCACAATGTTGGTTTTCGAGCAGTTTTAACTTTTTGATGGCATCGCGTGCAGTCATGGAAAATAGCGACAATAAGTCACGACGCAGAGATTTTTCCTGTGCTTCGTTCCATTGTGGCCAACCGCCAGCAGAAATCTCATTGGTAAACAATCCAATTTGAGGCATTTGACATTTGCGAATTTGAGACGGAATGTGAGGATATCGCTTCGGAGCTTCACAAAACCGTTCCCATACAGATTGCCATGGTCCTTCATGATTGGCCAGCTTCGCTGATGCTTTCAACACCCCATCTTCCATGGGATTAAACCCAAACTTTGATTTACAGACCTCAACAAATGCTTTCCACGCATGAACATCTCGACTGGCTTTAAACGCTTCTCCCTCATCCAGCCAAAGCAAAATATTGCGCACCAAATCCCCGCCCAATAGCAAGCTAAGGAAATAATCTTTATCCAAACGTTTACCTTCCAACAAAGATTTATCTTCATCCAAGAGCAATGGCAAGGCCAGCAACATGGCATTCTTGGTGTCTTTATCCTGAGCAACATCCAATCCAAGCCCCCCTTGTTCCGACTTTAACCAGGCCAATACAGTCCAATCCTTTGCACTCATTTGTGACCATATCACACCGCGATATTGCAACTCTGCGAGCGGTTTGAGATAATCCGGGCACGTTTCAACGGCTCTTAAATCCTGTCGACTCACTCCGGGGAGATAGAACACATACGTCATCTTTTCTTCACCGCTTACCTCTCCCCCTGCCCCAACGGGGAAGGGGGCAGGGGGGATGGAGCCAGAGGTCAAAACACACCTTAGCCAAATCGCAGGCCCCATGCGCCTTTCAGGCGCATAGTCTCCCAAAACACAGAGTTCAGGCATATTTTGCTGTAACATCGGAATAATGCTTTCCCATTGCCGTTCTGGATCAGGCCATAAAATACATGCAGGTGCGACCTGTATATCGGAATTGTAAACAGAAGCAGAACGGATGGATTGAATGAGATGATCAATGAGTTTCATGATTAAACCAACCCATGACGAATCATTTCATCATAAACAAAAGGTGAATGGCTTTCTAAAAAAGCCAATGAGCAATCTCCGGCAAGATAGAGATTATAATGGTCACTACGCATTTTATTCATGTCTGGACTATCTAACTGAAGTCTTTTAATTGTTGCATTCGCCTTTTCTTGGTAATCAGGTGTTAAACTCGGATTTGGGAAAATCAATCCTGTTCCAAAATTAATACAAAATGTGTGTTCTAACAATGCAATTGGATCTAGCACATCATCGAAATCACGCTTATTCCGATTCGCAGCCATACAACACAACCGATAATTGTTCCATTCGTATGCATCCCCCGCTCTTTTAGATTTTGCGATAAAATGATCTGTACTCGAAGCACCTGAAATCCACTCAAAATAAATAGCATAATAAGCACATATACCAGAATACGCTTTCCATAATTGCTTATTACATTCAGACCAATATCTCGGTAATTTTTTTGCAATTTCTGGGGAAGCATCTAAAGGAATATCGTGATCACTTAGCCATTTATATCCTTTTTGACGAACTTTTGTATCAAAGTCATCAGGCTCTGGCTGTAATATTACAGGTATCATTTTAACCATCCTTTTTTATCACAAATCGCTCGCCATCGAAATAGAAATTCATCTTTAACACCTAGAGAACGTACAAGTTTCTCATTCATTTCTCGTAACATCGTTTCAGAAGGTGCCTCTTGAATGAGTAACGAAGATGCTTCATTAATGAGTTGCTCTGCTTCCACAGATCGACTGCTATTTAAATCAAATGCATTACTCAAAAGCCAACTAGACACATCTCCATGTTTCTCAAATTCGCAATTTTTGAGAACCACTTGATTATGAATCATATCGATATCGAACCATGCATCTTTGCTTGAATTAAATAGTGTTTCAATTGAAGCCATGATCAAGGGAGAATGTGTGGCTGTAATAATTTGTACCTCTGCAGAATTGACAAGTTTATCCATCACATGGATTAACGAAGGTATGATAACACGCTGCCATTTAGGATGTAAATGAGACTCTACTTCATCTATCAGAAAAACGCTTTTGGTTTCAGGTTGCTCTCCTAATAATTCTTTTGCTTTTAAGTGCTCCTCCCAACACCACACTAAAAAATAAGCCAAGGCAATGATACGGCGCATTCCAGATGAAGCATGAACAACTGCTACATCTTGTCCATATGGCATTCTCAGTGTTGGCATATCTCTGACATCGTCAAGACTGATACGTGTCAAATCACCGGGAATTATTGGTTCATCTTTGGAAGGAGACAATACGCCAAGTACTGTTGAGAGCAAATCAAAAGCTCTTCCTTTCTCCTTTTGCCAACTTGCCCAGTCTCTAATCAGACCATTACAAATCCATACCCCTTCTTCATTCTGTAATCCATCCCAAACTTCTTTAGGACTAAACACATAGGCAGGTGGCCTTCCTTGACGTAAATCACCCTTGGATTTCCAATAATTTCGAGCAGGATCCCAAACGGCGAAACTGCCATCAGCAAGGGCATAAAAAATAAGTCCAGGCATAGGCGGACGCCCCCGCTGAACTTTCCATTTCTGTTCTTTGAGAATAAACTCACTAGGAACACTTAATGTTTTACTTGACCCAGAAAACACAGCTTCCATAGTGGCTTTGTTCTTTCGATCAGTCGGCAAAGCCATCTTTCCGGCAGTAAGATTATAGTTTAATTCAGACGGCCATTTTTTTGTCATTAGCCACCAGATGATATCCAATAAAAAACTCTTTCCAAGGCCATTGTCACCCGTCAATATGTTTAGCCGCTGGCCAAACTTCAACTCCATTTCTGGAGCTGGTCCAATGTTTTTAATTTTTAGAGATTGAATCATAGAATATGTTTCTCCTCCATTTGCGTTGCTTGTATTACAGATATCTCTTCAAACAACGCCTGCTCCATCCAATCCTCTGGTACCCCCATCATCTCACGTTGTTTTTCTGAGGTTCTCAACAACAATTCTCTAATCTTCATTTTGAATGGATACTCTGGCGAACAAATACTTAGCAAATGCACGAGTATGCAGATACTGGCATATACTCTGTGTTTTTCTGGCACTTTCGAGACCCATACATCAGGATAATTCTTGCAAAATGTTGGCGTAATTGTAAATGTACGCGAAAACAGCCTAGCATGATGCGCACATACATTGCGCACATAATTGAGATGATGATTCCAGCTTATAAAAACTCCTGATTGTGATCGATTAAATCCAAATACTTTTAGTACTCTCTTTTTAGCATCCAGACCACACTTAAGACTTGAGAACACTTTACTCACGATTCCCATGGTCGCCGTTTCAAACAGCATCCATGCAGGTGGTTTCTGACTATTGTCGTAATTGTTCTCATAATGACTTTTGAATTCTTCTTGACTTCTATTCCATAATCCAATCAATTCTTTCAAATTTTCATCAAAATGCTTTTCTGACTCAAACAAATCTTTTTGTTCATACCATTGCGCCCCATAGTTTTCAGATAGTTCTAATGTAACCGCAGAACGTAACGCAATCTCATATCGACTAATTCCATCAAACATGAGCATACGAAGGTCTTGATCAAAACAATAATCATTCCAGATATATTGCCATTTGGTGCCAGACTTAAAAGGTGCATCTTCCTGAGCATTATCCTGATAAGGATATGTATACCCACGAAGTCGGTAATAATTCACGAAACGAAGCTTGTTTTCCAAATCTTCGAGTGAAACATCCAAAATGCCACGCATAACCATCAATTCAGCCAAATGGCGTAACGATAACGCAGGCTTATTGTACTTTGGTTTGGCACTCTCACCAGACAAAACGACCCCGCTGTTTGAGCATTGTGAAGAGGCTTGCGGGGTTCTGTTAGTGTTTTGTCTAGCAGTTACCGCGCCCTTTGTCAAATTTTTTTCACTCATCTCTCCCCCCTCGCTTCACGTTTCTCCTTCAACGTCAAATGATGATCGTTGATTCGGTCGCCGTTAAACACCGAGTACCATGGTGCGGTTTCGACGTCTTTACCACGATCTTTATCCCATTTGATATTGGGTTTGTCGCGCAACACCCCGGCTCCTGCTTTTTTTACAGGAGGCACGGTCATAAAGGGACGGATGTTAAGGCGAACGCCGTCATTCAGGTCTGGCTCCCAGCCAATCGGTTGTTTTTCCAATGGTTTCCAGCGCACAAAGATATCGTAAGGTGCCTCCCCTTCGAGGATCAGTTCGAGCTTTCTCTTGAGAGATTCGGCGGCATCCAATCGTTCTTGTGCCCCATCGATTCCATCGGCAATATCCTGTCTTTGACGATCGATCCAATCACCGAGGTAGGTATAGATGAGCACTTCCAGTTTCTTGTGCGTCAACGTGTGGTAATTGACCAATGCAGAAAACCCATCGCGAAGTCCATCCCAGATTTGCCAGATAAACGGTCGGTTCTGAAACAGCTTGCAGTGTTGCACAAAGAACTTATCACGCAACCACGATTCGAGCGATTTCCCGGCGTGTTCTGCATTGGCGAGCAAGATTGAGAGCGTATCGCCAGACCAGGCATCGCCATAAGCCGCCACCAGCAAATTGAGCAACCGATCGGCCAACGGGGCCTCACCACGCACCGCGGGAATACAGGCAATGCCGTCATCATCCACAAATTTATCGAAAATCGAGAGCGAATTGAGGATTTGGCGAGTCTCGTCCGAAAGGTCTATCTCTAAATCCCCTTCTCCCGGCCACCGATACCCCAAAATCCTCGCTACAGCCACCTGAAGCACCGTCGAATCATACCGCAACGGACCATAAGCCGTCCATTTTTTCTCGTCATCCCACACCACCGACTTGCACGGATGACCGTGGAATATCCATTGCGTCGGATCGTCACTATAAGGCTTAGGTAATCCATGCGGATACCTTTCTTCCGCAACCTTCTGCCATCGTTCTAGATCAAACGGAACTTTGACCAAAGTCGCATTCGTGACTTTCAGTGCTTGATCTACCATTCGTACGTTTTCATTGTATTCCGGCGAACTACAGTAGCACCATATTGCCGGCAAATGATCGGGATTATGAGGGACAAGGACGGCAACATTCTGATGAAATCTTTCCTTGCCATATATATATGGCAATATAACCCGCATTCTTTGTAAAGCAATCCCAAATTTACCCAATGCTTTCAATCCTTTCGTCGGATATGCCGAAGGTAAACTTAATAATAATCCTTTTCCTTGTTCCCATCGAACTAATTGAGTTTGACCAGAATAAAATTTTAAATCATCGATGTTATCTGGGGAATTTTGAATATATTCCCATATCATATTATTAATATAATCAATTTCCCAATAATTAATGACAAATAAAGGATCATCACTGGTTTGCAATCCTACCAATCCTTCAGCATACTCACTTAACAGCTTAACTTTCCTTTCCCCCTCTTCCAATGTAATCCTTGCATCCGGATTCTCCAGTTGTTTCTTCTGGCTCACGGTTTGTACAGGCTGCGTTTGCAACGCAGCCGCCTTTTCGTGCGGCGCACGAAAAGCGGATACATCCAACCCATGGATGAGATGATCCTCGGGGGCGGCTCCGCGCGAGATTGTGCATAGAACTGTGAATGCCCCGGCGGCAGCAGATGAATCAAATCCACCTTCCCCCAATCGTGCAATCCATTGGAAAGTGTGATTTTCGAGCATTTTTTTGCGATAGGCTTTATATGCACCGAGGAACAACCAGTTTTGGGGCAGTACAGCACAGACGGTGCCGCCGGTCACACACAAGTCGAGGCATCGCTCCATAAAAACAGTGGCGAGGTCGCTCTTACCTTCGAGGTAATTCTTTTCACAATACACCCGTAGTACTTCTCCCTGTTTATTGCGCGACAAATACGGTACATTGGTCACGATAAGATCATATCGCATGGTGAGCAATTCTGCGGCTTTGACAATGCCCTGTGCCGCCACGCCCATCTCGTTTCTGTCGTTATCGCTTTCGCCCGCCAGGGCTTGTTTTAACAGCGGTCTAACCTGACTCCATTTCAGGCTAAACAGATCGCGGTTATCCAAACCAGCCTCTGGGCGGATCAGGCTGCCCAACGTCGGTGCTTCTTTAAACTGTTCCCATAGCGTCCCCAGGGCATGCTCGAGATCGCGGTTGCCCTTTGCCAGGGATGTCCATTCTTCTTTTTGGGCACTAATGGCCAGACCAGAACACGCGATGTTGAGCTCAGGCAAAGGTCGATATCCGCCAGCATCCGGGTATTGCCAGGCCGAAAGTGCAAGCGCAAATGCTGCAATTTGCACGCACCGAAAATCCAGCTCCAAACCGTAAATATTTTCGCGCAATACTGCATCTACGGCGTCTCTGGCACTCAGTTCTTCCTGCGCCATGCGCAACGGAACGAGTTTCAAAAAAGCCGCCACCAAAAAATGCCCCGATCCACAGCAGGGATCGAGAACCTTTAAGCCCCTCCCCCTCGGGGAGGGGGTTGGGGTGGGGCCATGCTC